>CAYGPP010000249.1:0-2536 GCA_964351885.1 uncultured Marinoscillum sp. | reverse complement strand
ACGGTCTATTGATGATGCGCATCTCTCAAGGCAAGCACGATACGCTTTGTTAGCGCAGTTTTTATTTCTTTTCTTCTCTCAAAATCTTCTCCATTTTACGACCTTTTGCCAGTTCATCAATCAACTTCTCCATTTGTCTACATTGTTTGTAAAGCTCAAATTCATCTTCTATTTCTTCAATGCGATAACCACAAACAACTCCTTTAATGAGGTGTGCATTGGGATGGATTTTGGCTTTTTCAAAAAACGTTCGAAACGTAACTTTCTCTGCAATAAGTGTTTGTAATTGATCCTCATCAAACCCTGTAAACCACTCCAGTACTTGATGGTACTCTTCTTTTGTTCTGCCATTCTTTTCTAGTCTATCCCAGTATAAGGGGTAGATAGAGGCAAAGATCATATCAGCAACTTTGTCATTTTTCTCAGCTGTAACCTTCATTTTTTGGTGATTTTGAATTGGAGTAACGCCGCGGTATGAATCGTGGCTATATTAAAAGTACAAAACTTTCGGTTTACTGACGAGGCAATCCGCAGGGAACATCTTCGTACAAGAGACAGCCACAACAGTTCTACGGCAGCATGTAATGTTGAATTTCTCCTATCAGTTTAGGAATTTCAATTAAGGCAAAATACCCATAAACTCAGAGACTTCATCTCCCCAAAAATTTCAAGTTTTTGGAGGATTTTGCTTACCACTGGGAGATGTTTAGCAAACTCTCGGCAGATAACTAAGTAAGGCCATGCGTCATCATCGTTTGTTACCACAAGTCTCTACTGTTCCCTTTGAGCTTTTTCTACGAGTTCCCCATTTGCATAGATGTTCAAAGTGACGACTTTCGAACCATTCTTGATAAATTCAAATTGAACATTTTCGTAGTTCAGGTAGAATGAATTGTCAGATTCGGGAAACAATTCTTTTGTCCAACCTGGTGTTCCGTTATTGACATCAGTAACTCTCAATAGTTTTCCCTCCCTTTTTATATTAACCATTCTATCTGGAAGTATATAATTACCTACAAATTGATCTAAGATTTCATCTGATAGTTCAACTTCAGCAAGGGGTTGGTGATCGTAACTTATAATCCGAGTAAGTTTCCATTCATTGTTTATCAGTTTCCATAGAGCGGACATTTTGCCTGAACCTACTATCTTTTCCGTCCCATCGTTGATCTGTAAATAAAACACATGGTCACAAAATTCCAATGCACCATAATTTTCCATAGGATACACCTTAAGAGTGCCTTCAATCAATTCTCTTCTCAAAGGTTGTCTGGCACGTTGGTCCTCCCCACAAAAAATAGCCATACCCTTCATTTCATCATCCTTAGAGGCAGTAAATCCACCTTTGTCATGGAAGAATTCAAAATCCTCGGACAAAAAGGAGGCATACTTTTCTAAATCACATGCATTTTGAGCAGAAAAATACAGACTGTCCATCTGCATGATCTCATCGTAGAGTACATCAGTTTGTTGTGAAAAACAGATTAGTGAAAAACCAGTTAGGAGGGTTGTGAGCGCTGTAAATCGAAACTTCATCTTCATAGTTAGTTCATGCTTATGACAAATAAAAAAGGCAAATAATGCCGTCTGGCAGTAATGTGCGGTAACGTTCTGGCTATACTGCTGTGTAATACAGTTTAGGTTTTGGTGGGCAATCGTTTTTATTTTGAATCAGGCAATTTTAGTATCATTCCTTGCCCTAAGGTTAAATTGTCAACATGTCCAGCTATTTTGTTGTCAGCTGTTTTTACATGTATATGCATGTTGGTGGTATGATGAGTGAAAATCGCATGATGTGAATTGGAGTAGAACCCTAACATTTCAACTTGTGTATTCTCTATTGTTCCATTTAGTCCAGAATTAATGTGTTTATCATGAGAATGCTCTGTATCCCCATCTTCCCAGTTGATGACGTGCCAGTCAAATGACATGGTCGTACCTTCTATTAAAAAAGGGAATGGTTCATTAATCTGAATTTGATTTTCCTGAGCAGATTGTGATATGTAATGCGCTAATTGCTCATAAGTCACAACATTGTGAGGGATATTAATGGATTTCCATTGGTTAACCGACGCGAATACAAGAAGTGTTGCTTTTTTGTCAAAAGAATTGTCAAATGATAGCGAACTGTCAATAACCATTGTATTGAAGGGCTCACTGTCAAATATTTGGACTTCACCTTTGAGGTTTTCGAGTGCGCCCAACGCATAAAGATGTACAGAATTTTCAAGGTCTTTCAAGTCAGCTTTTGCAGTTATATCTCCTTTATGCATCATGTTTTTTAACGCACCCATATATTCCACTTTGAATTTGCCTGTCTTCTTATCAGTAGTTTCCTTATTGACAGTTGCACATGCGACAATCGAAATTACTACTAATGCAAACATTAGATATTTCATAATCTTCCTTTTAATAGTGCTTAACGTGTAGTTTACGAAGCGTAGCATCCCGCAAGGTGCTATGATTTCAGATGCATTGTTTTAGCCAGTTTTTCTTTGTATTTCTTCTTAAGTGCTGCGATAGCTTCTTCTTTGTT
>CAYGPP010000248.1:0-2569 GCA_964351885.1 uncultured Marinoscillum sp. | reverse complement strand
GGATTGCACTTTTCATGGGAGCATTGATGTGGATGGTAGCAGCTTATGGCCAACAGAAATCTGACCTAGACTCTCCGCTCAGTCACTCATTTGCAGAGATTTTCGAGTTAGTGATCTTCCTTATGGGTGCGATGACTATTGTGGAGATGCTCGGTCATTTTAGATTCTTCACATGGGTAGAAGCTAACCTCATGAAGTCCGACATGTCCAACAGAAAACTCTTTTGGATTCTGGGATTAATTACCTTTTTTGCCTCTGCTCTCTTAGACAACCTCACAAGTACGCTTGTCATGATTCATATTGGAAGACATCTGTATTTGCGAAAAGAAAATTTCAATGTCTATGTAATCAACACAATCATTGCCGCCAATGCAGGTGGCGCCATGTCTCCAGTAGGTGATGTGACTACAATCATGCTTTGGCTGGCTGAGAAGTTTACTGCATGGCAAATTGTCTTCTATGGTATTTTACCTTCATTAGTCGCATGGATTATTCCGCAGGCAATTCTCACTTCTCAAATCAAATATGAAGACCGAAAAGGTCGAGAATTTACAGAACTACTTCCTACACAGTGGGGTCTGATTATTCTAGGATTTGCCACATTCGGGATTGCTGTAGTGATCAACTTATTGCACCTTCCACCTTTCTTCGGAATCATCTTAGGACTTGGTGTTGCTGCCATTGTTATTGACATAAAATTAAGACAGGGTAAACTAAAGGAGCATGCCGGAGATATTGTGAATCTGGTTAAGAAGATAGATATGGGAACCATCTACTTTTTCATTGGAATTTTGCTCGCAGTTGATGCATTGAAATATGTCGGAATTCTGAAAATTATTGCGTTAGGTATTTTTGGAGATGATGTGCTCAATGAACCCAATATGCTCATAGCAGGTCATACTGCTTTAGGTTTGATTTCTTCACTTTTTGACAATGTACCGCTCACTTCGGCTGTTATCAAAATGCTACCGGAAGGAATCAACTTTATCTATTGGATTCTACTTGCTATCACAGCAGGGACCGGGGGAAGTATGTTGATTATCGGATCGGCAGCAGGCGTAGCTGCGATGGGACAAGTCAAGACTTTAACCTTTAAAGAATATCTCAAAAAAGGCACACTCCCAGCTCTGGGAGGCTATATGGGTGCAGTAGCTACCTGGTATTTGATTTACTCGTTGATGTAAATCCACTCTAAGCAAAGAGGTTCATATCACTTTCATAAGATCGCCAATGCTCAATGTTAGGCACAAAAAAAGGTATCCTTTTGAGATCCCTTTTCAATTGATGATGTGAATGCTTTTAAACGTGATTGTTCAACATTACTGGCATAACCAATAACAGTATATCCTCGTTTTCATCTTGCTCTGCAGGAAGAATAATTCCAGCTCTATTAGGTGCATTCAGCTTGAAAGTAATTTCTTTCGCATCCATATTATTAAGCATCTCTATCAAGAATTTGGCATTGAATCCTATCTCGATATCTTCTCCGTCATGCTCACACGACAGTCGTTCACTTGCCTCATTAGAGAAGTCAAGATCTTCGGCAGAGATGGTCAATTCACTTCCAGTAATTTTCAATCTTACCTGATGGGTAGTCTTGTTGGCATAAATCGCTATACGCTTCAAAGAGCTCAATAACTCTCCTTTACTGATATTCATGTTGTTCTCGTTATCCGACGGAATCACATTGTCATAATCAGGGAAACGTTCGTCGATCAATCGACAGATCATCTTCACGTTATTGAAGCTAAAGAACGCATTTGAAGCGTTGAACTCCACATTCACATTGGTATTTTCTGAAGGCAATGTTGCTTTTAGAAGAGTCAAGGCCTTTCGAGGAATGATCATGGTATGAGCCATATCAGAAGCGATATCTACTCTTCTGTATCGGATCAATCGGTGACTATCAGTAGCTACAAACGTAGCATTCGTTTCATCTAGTTTGATATAAACACCTGTCATGGCTGGTCTCAACTCATCGTTGCTAGTCGCGTAGATGGTGCTATTGATCGCTTGAGCCAAGACTCCTGAAGACATATTCACTGCATACCCGTCAGATACCGTTGGTACTTTAGGGAAGTCCGTCGCATTCTCACCAGAGAGCTTATAGCGACCATTATCAGAGTTGATCTCAATGCTGTAGGTATCAGAATCTATAGAGAAAGTAACAGGCTGCTCAGGCAAATTTCTGAGCGTTTCCAAAAGAATTTTAGCTGGAATAGCAATGCTCCCATCTTCTTTCGCTTCCACTTCAAGTTCAGTAATCATGCTCGTCTGAAGATCAGAAGCAGTGATTGTAAGCGTACCATCGCTTATTTCAAACAAAAAATTCTCGAGAATAGGAACTACCGGGTTGGTAGTAATCACGCCGTTGACGGACGTAAGCTGCTTGAGTAGGTAAGATGATGATACTATAAATTTCATGTGATCCGTTTTATCAATTGGAACGCAAATTTAACCCGATTTATTCATTAGAAAAATGAATGAGAAACGAAAACTTATAACAAAGGCATTATGTCGGGAATGTTTATGAAACGACTCCTATTCTCTTTTGTTCTAGGCCTTAAAA
>CAYGPP010000247.1:0-2604 GCA_964351885.1 uncultured Marinoscillum sp. | reverse complement strand
ATCCAGTAGGGTACCACTGAAAAGTTCCTCCTACGGCACCTCCTTTTAGATACGACTCTGCGAAATGAATCCCGTGACTCATATTATAAAAAATAGGTGTCGTTGTGCCTGTAGACTTCATCACACCCACCATATTCTTTACAAACAATTCCACCTCAACAGCCTCACCAGAATGATGAGGCTCATTACTTACCTCAAAGGCAATCACGTTGGGATCATCCTTGTATGCTAATCCGGTGTAAGGATTGACATGATTCAAGAATTGCTTCAGATAGTTATGAGCTGCTTTGATTGCATCTTGATTGGTCAAGCTCTTTCCTTTTCCATATTTATGCGAAAATCCAGGAGTCTCTTCATCAGGTTCTGGCCAACCATTGCCCCAATATCCAATAGGTGTAAGTACGTAATTGAAGCCATGACTTCTGAATTCACTAATGAGGTAGTCAAAAGCATCGAGATGTTCGTTTTCCAGTAGATTGCCCAAGGTGTCACTAATCTCGGTATCCCACAGGTGGCATCTGTAAAGGTCAAAGCCAAGTCTGGACAAATGATAGATATCTGCATCCATTGCCTGCTTTACATCAATCCCCATTCGTTGTGCTGATCTAAAACTATGAGCAAAAGGTACGGAATAGTTCACGCCAAATCCTTGCACTTCCTCCTCACTGCCTTTCCATCTGATAACTCCCTGATCATCAATATAAGTACCCTTCTTTTCTTGAGCGTGGCAATGCAACGATACCAAAACCATTAAAAGAACGCTGTATTTGAAAATAGAATTCATGACTTGATTTTTGAATTTTGGTATTTGAAAGTAATCATTGGTGTCTTAGTAATAAAGCAAAAGGTTGGCTTAGAAACTTAGGTAGATTCGCGTATCGCCCTTTAATCTGCAAGTGCCTGTTTCAAGAGAAACGACCAATGAGTATATCCCTCTGAGCTTAAATGAACACCATCCGTCGAAAAATCATCAGGCAAAAACCCTGTCTCATCTACCATATGATCGAAAGTATCCAACAGTTCATAATCACGATCTGACATGTCCTTCAACAAGGTATTGATAGCAATCGCCTTACTATGTTTATCATTTCCAGCCGACAAGGGCATAATGGTCTGAACAATAATTCTTGCATTGGGTAGTTCTTCTGCCAATTTAGAACCAATCGCATCTATACGTTCACTAATCACCTTTGGACTATCAGACAAGAAGAGGTCATTGGTTCCAATCATGATAAATACGACAGATGGGTTTTTACAAATCAATTCACTGAGCCTTGCCAATACTCCTTCGGTATTATCACCTGCAATACCCCGATTCTTCACATTTGGTTCGTCAAGTTTTGTTTTCCAATTACCTCCTTGTTCGGTAAGGCTGTTCCCTAGCATGACGATATCTGCCTCTCTTATGGTATCTGCCTGAAATACTCTGATACGTTTAGGATAATTGGTCCGCGTCCAAGAAGTATGAGAAGATATCACGGTATCTAAAGGCGGAAAAAGCAAATCACATGGTCCCATTTTTATTGAGTCGATGACGGCTATTGAGTCGATTACTTCTAATGAGTCAACTTCCTCCATATCATCTGGCATATTTGATCCATCGGACTCTTCGCACCCCGCCATTAAACTAAATCCTAATGACAAAAGCATAATAAAAATTAGGTGCATTCTAAATCTAGTCATATCTCGTCGTTTAGTTTATCTATGGTTGTAAATCGAAACCCTTTGCTTGTCCCGTGTGCTATAATCTGCCTAAGCGCAATGAGTTTCTGCGCCGCTGTATTTTCGAAATCCACGTCATGCATCAATACAATGGCTCCAGGGTGGAGTTCTTTCTCAAAGCGTTGCACGATTTCCTGACTGCTGTTAATTTTCGTATCCCAATCCAGCGTTGATAGTGACCAGAGTACGGTAGTGATTTGTTGATCAGCCAGAAATCTTAGCTGCTCCTCTGTAATTGCGCCAAATGGTGGTCTGAAATAGTTAATTTCTAATGCAAAAAGAGAATCAAAGACTTTATTCGTTGGGGCAATCTGTGTCATCCATAAGCTATCTACTGACATTTGTAGACCATTCGGGTGATCCCAGCTGTGATTGGCCAACAGGTGACCTTCACTTATTGCTCTTTTCACAATTTCAGGGTGCTGAATGATGTTTGCTCCTTGCCAGAAAAACGTCGCTTTGACTTGGTTCATCTCCAGAAGATCCAATATATCAACAGTCACTTCAGAGGGTCCATCATCAAACGTTAGTGCTATTGACTTTACTTCAGTATTACCTTGGATAATTACATTATCAGGATACTTATCGGCGTATTGCTGGAAGTAAGCGGGCACAATTATGTTTTGAGAATAGGTCACAAAGCAACTAGATATAAGGTATATCGATAGCAGTCGTTTCATGCTTTTGTTACTCATTGCTTAATGAATCTGAATGCCTCCCAATGACCATCAATAAGTACCTTCACGAAATAAGTACCTCTAGTAAGTTTAGACACATTAATTCTATCTCCTCTCAACGATATACCAGAAAGACTATTCCCTGCTAAGTCATAAAGCGCTACCCCTTGAACTATTTTCCTACTAACTATGGTCAGCTCATCGG
>CAYGPP010000246.1:0-2641 GCA_964351885.1 uncultured Marinoscillum sp. | reverse complement strand
TCATATGGAGGAAATAGATTTATGCTGGAGGCTGCAAAGTTATAATTACAAATTAGCATGCGGCCCAATCTCACAAGTTTTTCATGTTGGAGGTGGTACACTCAGTAAAACAAATCCAAAAAAGACTTATCTGAATTTCAGAAACGGGCTTAGGCTTCTAGTTAAAAACTTACCCGTCAGGCAGTTGTTCTACAAACTTCCTTTGAGATTGATTATAGACCTTTTAGCGTCTTTCCATCTGCTCTTAACAGAATCAACCAAACATTCCACAGCAGTTTATAAAGCTTACTGGGATGCAACCAAAAACCTAAAGGCAGATTTAAAAAATTCTTTGCGTTCCGACATACATAGAGACGTCAATGGAGCGAGATCAATCGTTTTTGCCCATTTTCTAAGAAAAACTGACAGTTTTACTGATCTTAATAGTACCAAGTAGAATTATCTCTCCTACGCAGAATTTTTCTGAAATTCATTACAAATGCCAATGCGAGATAAATGATAACTGGTGAACCAAAGGTTAAAAAGGAAGTGTAGATAAAGAATAATCTTATGCTTGAAATAGGGATTCTTAACTTCTCTCCTAACCGTGTGCAAACCCCAAAAGCATACTTCTCTAAAAAATCTTGCATATCAGGTTCATTTTTATGAAACAAAGATAACAAAAGGTACTTACATTTGTTCCTAACCATGAAATGAATGCAATAAATTGAGTATTATTGCATCTTCAAATAATCGGACTAGACCATTATTTCAATCGAAAATTCAATAAAAATGATCCACATGAGAAAATTTAAATTTGCTTTAGCCTTTGTTGCAGGAGCAATCATTTTTTCTGGTTGTGCACTAAGCAAGATGATTAAGCTTGCAGCCGACCAAGACTTACAAGTAACTCCTAACCCCCTTGAGATTCACGGAGGTGAAGTACTATTTGAAATATCTGCTGTACTTCCACCGAAAATGCTCCCAACTGGAAAAGTTTACACAGTGAACACTATCTACCAATACGGTGATCAGGAAACCGCAGTGGGTTCTATCGAATTCAAAGCTGAGGACTTCCCTAATAGTAGCTCTACCACTTCTAGGAAAAGTGCCGAATTTACTTTCCCGTATGAGGACGGAATGAGTCCAGGTACGCTTTATGTTGAAGGTGTGGCAAGTGATCCTAAATCAGGGAAATCAGCTACTTCTCCGAGAATGGCAGTTGCTCAAGGTCTTGTAAGCACTTCCTCTTTCGCAAAGCCTATAGCGCTCGTTACTTACGTTGACCATGGCTATAATGATAAAGAAGAGTTAGTTCCTACTAACGTTAATTTCTATTTCGCTCAAGGTGTTGGTTCTTTGAACCCATCATTAAGCTTTGATGGAAAATCTAATAGATCAAAGTCAAATGATCTTTCAGCATTCATTGCTGAAAAGAACGTGACTAGAACCGTAACCATTACTGGTACCCACTCACCTGAAGGTACTGAAACGATCAATAAAGGCTTATCTCAAAGTAGAGCTGATGCAATAGAAAATTTCTATCGCAAGCAAATGAGACGCTATGATTATAAGGGAATGGCTGACTCAATCAAATTCATCATTAAGCCAGTAGTTCAAGATTGGAGTGGTCTTAAGAAAGCTCTTCAGTCTGCTAAAGGTTTAGATCAGTCTGACGTTGGTAAAATGATGAGTATTGTAAATGGTACTGGATCATTTGAAGAAAAAGCGAAAGAGTTGACTAAGCTAAAAAGCTACGATCAAATCTTAAAAGACGTTTATCCTTCATTGAGAACTGCACAAACTGCAATTTTAACAGTAAAAGAGAAGAAATCTAATGCTGAAATTGCTGTGCTAGCTAAGAAAATTGTTAGTGGTGAAGCTAATGTTGATACCCTGAGCACTGAAGAATTGTTATTCTCTGCTACATTGACACCTGCATTGAGTGAGAAAGCAAGCATTTATAAAGCTGCTACAAAAAGTGGTGTTTGGGCTGCTCACAACAATTTGGGTGCAACTTATTTAGAGCAAGCAAAGAAGTCTGAAGGTTCGGAAAAAACTAAGCTAGTTCAAGATGCTATCACTCAGTTAGAAATCGCAGCTAAGAAAAACAAATCTGCTGCTATCTCCGCTAACATGGCAGCTGCTTATGCCCTGCAATCAGAGAATGGTAAAGCAATGGAAGCACTTTCAGCAGCTGCAGATTCTGCGCCGAATAACAAAACTGCTAGTAACATAAGTGGTATGAAAGGTGCGCTTCAATTGATGGATGGTGAATACGAAGGAGCCAGTGCTTCTTTTGCATCTGCTGCTAAAAGTGACGTAGTTACTTTTGATAAGGGACTTGCTCTATTGTTGAATGGTAATTACTCTGGAGCAAGAAATACGCTTGGAGAAGTAACGAAAAGTGACAAATTAGGGGCTGAAGCTTACTATTTGATTGCTATAGCCTCTGCCAGAGAAAACAGAGTTTCGGATGTGGCAAGTAGCCTTAAAGCAGCCGTTGAAAAAGATCCATCTCTTAAAGACAAGGCTTTGAATGATTTAGAATTCAATAAGTATGCTGACGCTGTTGCGCAAGCAGTAAAATAAGAGCGTTAAAAATCAATGAAAAAGCCTTCCTTTTGGAAGGCTTTTTTTATTTTAAGTCAGTTTATATCAA
>CAYGPP010000245.1:0-2660 GCA_964351885.1 uncultured Marinoscillum sp. | reverse complement strand
CTCTACGTTCGGTCCTTCATCAGTTTGTGAGACCTCTGCCTTTCTTTGACAGCTCATTTCCCCTGACTACTATAACCTCTGCCGGCAGGCGCTCCTGTGACTTCTCAGTCTGCAACCCGTGCAGTCCGAGATCTCCCCAGGTAAGAGCATATTTCCCGAGCCGCGTAGGCTTCACCCAATATCCACTGGATCTACTGCACAGACACATGATGGTCTCCCACCCTTTGGACGTCAGTATGATGTACCACCTCATCCGACGGGGACGCCCAGTCCTGTACAGCCTCTGTATCCAGTCGCCCGGCGACCCGGTCCTGTTCGTTGGAACTGGGTGGGGACGCCTAGTCTTTGCAGTCTCGCTTACTTCGGGGACGCCTAGTCAGTGCATACCTCACGGTAAACCACCTTGCGACTTGCTAGTGCTTCGGGTTACGAGCCCGTGCACAAGGGATTTTCACCCTCTGGAACGCCAGCCCGGTGGAATAATTTGGTATCATAGATACCAGATGCCCATGCTGGGCACACACAAACGATATAGCATATGCCTCTTCTGAGCTACTTGAAACTGATCTGCAAAACACCTAGATTGTATACATTAATATAGTTCAGAGACACATGCCATATCTGGTCGTTAACCATTATGAATATTTACTTGAACCTTGTACTTTTTGGATTGGTCATTTGCAGTAGCTGCGACAACTTCAGTTCCCAAAAATCATTTCGGATTGCAGTTCCTAAGGGCCAGGTTCGAATCCTGCCACCCCGACTTTTTAAGTACCAATAGAATCAAAACCCTCTAAAATTTATTTTTAGAGGGTTTTTTCTTTTCTAACCACTCCAAATTATTCATATTTATCCATTAGTCCGGTGAACAATTCGGTGAACACAAAAAACAGTCAATAATTACTTAATTACCTGATTTACAGATATTTAAAATTAATTATTGCTTGCTTTTTGGTGCGTTTTGTTGTATTTTAGATAAAGGAATTAGCACTGTTCACCGCTAATACGATAGATATGAGCATAAACCACACTTTCTCTACTCTCTGCATTATCCGATCTAGCAGATCCAAAAATGACAAGGCACCTATTTATCTCAGAATCACAGTGGATGGGAAGCGCGCAGAAATTTCAACCAAAGAATACGCAGAGCTGGATAAATGGAATCGCGATAAAGGTCGAATGAAAGGTAACTCAGAGCATACCAGAGGTTTGAACAGAAGACTCGATACCTGGGAGACTAAAGCAAAGGATTATCACAATGAATTCCTTCGAGATGGCAAAAGGGTGAGTGCTCAGGCGATCAAAAGTTTAGTGCTTGGAATAGCAGAGAAGAATGATGACTTGATGTCATTCTTTGAGACGCATGAGCAGGAAGTAAAATCCAAAATAGGAATAGACTATTCATCTGGAACCCATAAGAACTACGTGGCAACTAGTAAGCATCTAAAGAACTTTTTAGCTACCAAGTACAAAGGAATGATCGTTTCCTTGAAAGATTTGGACTATGATTTCATAGCAAGTTTTGAATCTTATTTGAAACTTAAAGTGGGTAATTCTAATAATGGAGCCATCAAGCACATTCAAAGAATCAAAAAGGTTGTTCATCTGGCTATTAAAAGAGGTAAGCTTGATCAGAACCCATTTGCTAGTTATAGCGTAAAAAAAGAGAAAACGAATAGAGAGTACCTGTCTGCCGATGAAATCCACAGAATCCAGACAATGGAGTTTGAGAACTTGACGCTAAAAAAAGTGAGAGACTTGTTTCTTTTCATTTGCTATACTGGTCTCTCCTACTCTGACCTAGCTGATCTCACTGAAGATAATCTAATCATTGGAATAGATGGAGATCTTTGGATCTCGATAGAGAGGAATAAGACAGGAACTCCAACCAGGATTCCTATTTTGTCTCCAGCTATGTCGATCATCAATAAGTATAAAGATCATCCAGAGTCAAAAAATAAAGGAACCCTGCTTCCTGTAATTTCCAATCAAAAGATGAACAGCTATTTGAAGGACATTGCCGAAATATGCCAAATCAATAAGCCGGTCACTTGCCACATTGGGAGGCATACTTTCGCTACAACAATAACGCTGAGTAATGACATTCCAATTGAGACAGTATCCCAAATGCTGGGGCATACATCATTGCGAACGACACAGATTTATGCTAAAGTGATTGAAAAGAAGGTTAGTCAGGATATGGGCAAGCTGAAAGGTCTATTTGGGCCAGTAGAAGAAAAGGCAGTCAATCAATAAACTGTTTGATTATACTCGTATCAATTCCAGAGTAATCCGAAAACTCATAGATGGTCACCAATTGGTGATCATCTTTGTGGAGGTGGTCTTTGATGTCTCGGATCAATTTCCTTCCATAACGCTCACTTTTGCCTGTGATTCGCTGAATATCCTTGGGATAAATTATGACTCTCTTTAGCTCCATTTAATTGTAGCAATACTCCATCCATACTTAGACCATGCGGCATGTTCGGCAAAAACTACCGATAGCTATTAATAGCGGAAGCCGCTAGTTGCCAGAGTTCTTTAAATATGCTCTTTTTAGTCCATAAACTAAACATTTTATAGAATTATGGCTCGACAAAAAGGCATTATTAAACTAGAGGGAACCATCGGGGATGTGTCCTTCTATAAGAGTAAAGACG
>CAYGPP010000244.1:0-2676 GCA_964351885.1 uncultured Marinoscillum sp. | reverse complement strand
ACCATATCGGATAGTGATGAATTATTTAGCTTGATCGGGGCTGGATTCTCTAACGGGAGGATCGGTTCTTCCGACCATTTACTAGAAACCGAGTATGGAACACTGAGGCTTGATGAAATTATTGAGCGAATCAGTAGTTCAGATCAGATTCAACCTAATTATTCTATCAAGCTTATTCCTCCTATCAAGGTAGAAGGAACAATAGAATATCTCATTATCGAATATGATGGCGTAGAATTCAATCAATATATACTTCAATATGAACCTAATGAAAGCAAATCTAGCATTGATGCCTTTATGAATTCATACAGTGGAACTATTAGAACGCTATACCTTGATAGGGAAATTCGATCCGAAACCTACTATGAAAGTGGTACCCCCATAGAAGAAGAAAATGAAGGCGGAAGAGTAATGACGTATACCAATTGTGACTGTGATTATGACCTTAGCCCCATTTATGGGCCTGTTAAAGGTGAGATAATAGGTTATGATATTATTATACTTTGTACATGCAATGACGGCTCAGGTGGTGGAGGTGGCTCTACTAGCGGAGATACTTCTGGAGGGAGTACTGGTAACTCCGGAGGATCATCTGGAAGTGGTTCTACAGGAGATTCAGGGACAAATACTGGTTCAGGAGGAAGCGGTAGCGGTTCTCCTAGTAATTCTGATTATTCCGATTCGAAAAATCCCATCGGCATTGAGGCTCCAGATATTTGTGAAGTCAAAGATTTGGAGGAATGCGAAGAGATAGTTGATTGTAATACCGATAAAGAAGACCTTAAAAAAGCATTTCCGGACGCTTCGGATGAGACATTAGAAACTTTGGCACAAGCTTTGAATACATATGGAAGTGATTTTGGAATAGATACAAAAGAAGTAATGCAACACTTTTTAGCACAAGCAGGACATTAAACGGGAGGATTTAATAAACTAAGTTCAACTGAAAGTTTATATTATACCGCAGCTGATAGATTAATAGAAGTTTATCCAAGCAGATTTTCGCAAACAGACGTTAACAAAAGAGATCCTGATGATTACTTAAAGAATTCAACTAAAGTTGCGAATTATGCTTATTGTTGTCGTATGGGTAATGGAACAGAGGCTAGTGGAGATGGATATAAGTTTAGAGGAAGGGGTATTTTCCAATTAACTGGTAAAGACAATTATACAGCCTTCGGTAATTTTTATAAAGCTAATTACAGTTCGGCAACTGATATTCTTTCCAATCCTGAGTTAGTAGCTTCAAATGAAACTATTTCAATTATAAGTGCTCTTTGGTATTACAAGAATAACGTGCTAGACAAAATAACGGTAGACGTAAATACATCTGTATCCAAGGTAACTCATAGAGTTAATGGTGGAACGAACGGCATAAAAGACCGTAAAGCAAAATTCGAATCGACAAAATCAAATATTGACTGCATATAAATTAAGAGACAATGAAATATATCATCATTATACTTACATTATTAATCACTTCGAGTAAAACTGAAACGAACCAAGAATTCATAGGAACTTGGATTTCAGAAAAAGATACAAATTGGAAGATGATCTTTACTCAAACTGAGTGTACTTGGTATTACGAAAATGAAATTACAGAACGCTACTTTTACTCTGTAGCCAATTCGTCACCACAGTGTGATTTAGAAGTACCTGTTGAAACTCATACCACTTACCTTATTTTAACTTCAAAGACTGATTCTCAAGACAAGTTATGCTACGAAATAAATGGATTTGTTGAAACAATCCCCGGAAGAAAAACTTTAAGCATAAGGCCAATAGGAAAGGGTGGATTTTTCCTCTTTCTAAAACAATAAAAATACCTAACAATTAGGATCCAAAATCTATGGGCGCAAGGCGTTCCCATGATTTTATTGTAACTGTTGCATTGAACCGCGGAATTAGAGGCTGTGTATTTTCAATCTACCTGTCTGTATTTCTGATCCATGCTTGACAGATTGATGCGCTTCTTAAGGAGGTTTCTGCATCGATATTTTGATACTCTCCCTCTTGAACCAGATCGATTTGCTCTACAGATGTCCTATTTTAATGTTTTTAGTATTCATAGGCCATAGGTCTCCTGAGTAATTCTTTTTTAATAAAAGGAAACTCTTTTTTCAATCCCGATAAGAGAAATTTTTTAATAGACTTCCGTGCGAAGGAGAACCTCTCGCTGGTGGAATCTCCTTGATGTCCATCAATATTCCTTGATACAAATCACACAGGCCAATGTCTTGTCCTGTGAAGACAAAGAAATCACCGTCAAAACCAAACGATTCCAAAACAAAAGAATAAAGCGATTGTAAATACTCATAAGCCTCGCAGAATCCGAAATCCCTTCTGGGATAAGTTTAACTAAGTGTAACTAAAGTCTATTAGATAGTGTAATTCTGTACGTCTTCTAATCGATTAATTAGCTTGGAAAATCGAGCACCTGTTCAGGTAAGAAATGCTTAATCAGATCCTTCGAATGACTAGTAGAGACAATAGGAAAATCAAACCAACTCTGTAGTTCTTTATCAAATCCTAGCTTATTCAGGTAGCTATCCAAAGCGTTGTTGAGTCCCTTGGTATATTTGGGATGATCTGCTCCGAGAGGGTCTTCGTGGTACAAATCGTTCTGAGCAAATCCTCCAAAAGCAGGCCCAGTTATTTTGATCCCAAACTCCTCCG
>CAYGPP010000243.1:0-2762 GCA_964351885.1 uncultured Marinoscillum sp. | reverse complement strand
ATTGACTCTCAATTGGTTAAGTGAAAAAGAGTCAACTTATTTTAGGACGATACAAAGTGGCAGTTGGTGCATTCGTGCTAGCACTTGTTATGGGCTTTCTTTTAGTTTTCCCCGTTTGTACAGCGCAAAGAGTCCACCTAAAATGATGTGCATGAAAACTGCCATGATTATGTGAAAAAATCTGTTAAGTCCGTATTCGTCATGGCCGAAGTTGGAGAGTTCAGGGTTCACTAGAATTGTTAAGTAGATGGCAGATACTAATGCATTCAACAAGAAGAATTTCCAGAAATGTTTCCATTTGCTCAAAATTACAAGACTGATTATCCAAATTATTGGAGAGCAAAGAATTGCGATAATTAAGATGTTAAATAGGATATCCATTATTTGCTGTAATTCACCGCTTCAAAGTTGGATAAACTCAATTTGTACTCTTCAATCATCTCTTTATTGGGTTCTATTAAAGTTCGGAATTCAAGATGGAGTTCTTTGTGGTCGTTCCAGAATTCAGGTGTTATTCCAAGAACAGCCTTAAGAAGATCTCCTTCGTACAAATCACCTTCAGCAAATAAGTTGTCTGAGAGTATTTCAAATGCTATGGGAATGAGATATTCAAGACCAATTCGTTGGCCGATCATTAACCTCACATCTTCAATTGAAAACTGATCTAATGGTGTTCTTCGAAGCTGTTTTGATCGTTTAATTAAGCGACTATCAAGGTCAAAGTCTGGCCATTCACTTTTCTCAAGTTGTTCGATGGTTTTATATCTCCAATTGTTCTCCATGCAGTGATTGCCCATAACGCCAAGCTAGCAGGAGTGCGCCCCGAGCTTGGCAAGTTCCGATAAAACTAATGAATCTGCCGGTGCTTCCAAAGTATCTAAGTGGCAGTGCGTTCAGAAGATAAAAAAGTCCTGCGAACTGAAGTTGGTAGAAAGCACAGACCTTTCCCAGCGGCTGATTCATGGTGAAGCTTGCACTGAAGATGTAAAATGGCAGTTGGCGCATTCGTGCTAGCACTTGTTATGCTTCTTCTTTAGTTAGCCAGTTCTGATATTCGTTCCAGTCTGCTTCGTTCGCTTGCTGTTCTTCCTTGTCAGTTAGTTCGCCAAATCCAGCTTCGAAAACTCTAGGGTATTCAGCCTCTGCGATAATGTCTCGAAAATCAGAGTTCGCCCGTTGAATGATTTGATCCAGGCGTTCAAGACTTCTGTTCGTAAGTTTTAGTATTGCAGCACTTATACGCCTTCTTCCCGATTCACTATCGCTTTTAACTCGTTGAAGTTGTTCAGTAACATAAGGAGATTGTTCTCCGAACTCTCTGTTAATAAGGAGTTCTAGCAATTTAGAAGAAATCTTAGTTGGTTCATTATTCATCAAAATCCAGCGTATTTAGAAAGTCTAGCAATATCTAAAATTAGTTTCTCAAATGATTCGTGACTCCAAAATCTAGGGTGAATGTACCCATGTGCTACGCTGTTCCTATTGTTTCCTTCATCAGTAATTTTCGAAGAAAAATAATATTCCTTCAGCTCTTCCAAGATGCTTGTGTATTCTGGGTTTTTCTCCTTGTTTTCACTTATTGCGAGACTGATCAAACCCATTCCAACTTTCTTTCTCTTTAATATGAGACGGTCTTTGTCTTGAAATTGCAGTGGATATTCACTAGTTGTCGATCTTATTAGTTCTTCTAAGTAGGAATAAGCAAATGGAGATAAAACTGAATAGGAATTAGGAAAAGCTTTGTAGACTTCTATAACGACTCCCCAATCAGGAGCCCAGTTCCAGAAGTGCGAGTATTTGATAATTTCCTCAAATGCATCTTCGATGTTCATGAGTTTTGGTTCTGGCGAGATGAAGCATAACGATAAGCTAGCAGGTGTGCGCCCCGAACTAGCAGAAAGACACTAAGATAGCGCAGCTACCCAACACCCGCAACAGTATCTACGAAGCGCTGCATTCAGAAGATCAAATCCAGAAGCACGAATGAGGCTAGGAAAGGTGAGATTTCAGAATGGGTAGCGGAGCGGTGAAGATCAGATGAAAGTTGAAGAAAGATGCTTAGGCGCATTCGTGCTAGCAAATGTTATAGTCTAGTTAAAATAGAATTAGATAATCAATTGATTTGTGTTCTTATTGCCAATAGTTCAGGTATTTCACATCACCAATGAGCATGGTACTGTCATTAACTCTTACAATTTCAAATGTTCTTTGGATACTCGTTTGGCCACTGCAAATATCAGACAGCTTAGTTCCATCATCATACACAGGAACTTGGATAGCCGTTGTGCTACTTCTAATATCTTGATATCTGAAAGTGAAAATACTATCAATTCCGGAGTTGGAATAGAATACCAAACTTTCAAGGCCATAACATGGTGTGTATCCCGTAAATGATACAAAGGAATTAAGGTCGGTTTGATAATTATCATCAATCATTGGAAAGTCGCCAATAAGTCCAAATGTCTCTAGTGATTCATCAAGTGTCATATAAGTTGAGCCAAGACCCAACAGAGACACCAATAATTCCTCTTTAGTACAAAAAATTCTAAAAGAAATAAAACCAAAATCGGTATCATAACCTACAAAAGGAGTACTAACTGTATCCATGCTAGGGTACATATTCACACACCCTTCAAAGTTCCATTGCTCCTTAGCTGATTCAACTTTAGAGATTTTTACAATATTTCCATCAAAGTACTCAATTTCGTCTTCCTCAATTCTTAGATAAGCTTCACCTTTACCATACCATCGTCCTTGAAAAT
>CAYGPP010000242.1:0-2797 GCA_964351885.1 uncultured Marinoscillum sp. | reverse complement strand
AGTAAACCGCCAAGTGTATCTTTGGATAAACTAGTCTTAAAACACTATATTGTTATGCTTAATTATTACAAACTGATAATTCACATGTCAAACTTCTTTCAAACTGTTAGGTGAGCCTGTTTAATTAATTAAGTTGAGAAAAAAGCCGAATGTTCCTCAGTCGATTGGTTTAGAAGCATTTAGTTAATAATAATAACAAACCATGAAAACTTGTATCATAACCATTCTCCTGCTTTCTTTTATTAGCTCCTATGCATTAGCTCAATCCTCCTCGTCAAAAAACATGGATTCCATTCTTACAGCTGGCAAACGCCATATTGAATCTCAGCAATACAGGGAAGCGGCAGTTCTTTACCTCAATACTTCACATAAGTTAAGCCTGAATGAAGCGGAGCATATTGAAGACTTGTGCTTGAATGGCATTGATGCAGTGAAATTCATTGACGATCAATACCTAACCAGGATGTTGCATTTAAGACTGGCTGAGTCATATCTGTTTACTGCTCAGGAAAGCAAAGTACTTGAACTAGAGAAGAAGATTTTATTCCTTGATATAGAGCTACTGACTCGTGACTTCTATGGTGCCGCTGCATTCTACCAACAAGAACTTCTTACTCAACACGGAAAAGACAAGAGAGCTAGAGAATTAGAGGAAGAGCATCAAAGAATCACAAATGAGATTCTAGCTATCAAATCAGCGTCCTTGCTCGTTAATTTACCTCAGGGAGAATTTTATACTGAGAGCTACGATCAAGACGGGGCTAAAGAACAAAAATCCATTAACATCAGTGAAAATCAGATCGAAGTGCTTAGTGAAGACAGCAATGGCAATGCGTCCCAGAAGCTCTATCAGGTTGACAGATGCTTTTACGTCGACAGTATTGCTTCTATCCTTTCAGTGGCTGAGCTCCGTGGTGATGAAAAATATTGGAATTTTATCATATTGATTTTTGACAATCAAGCCTTGACATTGAATCATAGCATTCGATGGGATAACAATGAAACGAAGCAAGATTCCCTACTGTACGTATTGCTCCAAGATGAATTCAATGAATCGCTTTCCGAGAAACTATTACCTGGTTTTGAGGAGTATTATAGGCAGGATCGCTTCACGCAGTTGACTCAATTGCCGACAATAGGAGAAGAAGACATAGACGATATACGTACCACTTTTCTTACTGATTTTCAACATCCGGATGATCCAAATAATCGATGGTACAAAGATTTTCTATTAGGCACTGAGAACTTCGTGGGTCAAAACAATGATTTAAAAAAGCGCGCATTGAAGAATGTACTAATAGAAAAAGGATTCCATCCTTTCCTTTCTACCTCTTTCTACATATCATCTGAACGAACCAAACTTGTCAACTCCAGAGAATTCCAAGGAGAAGCACAAATAATATCATCGATATTCTTGTTAGCCTATTTATTAAATACCGCATGGTTCCTTATCACCATTAAAGCAATAGCCATATTCGGATTTCTTTGGATTGTGTTCAACGCAGCATATCACTTCTATCAGAAAAAAAGAGTAGTGTCAGATTCTGCCAACTCTCAGGATAAAAACGAATCAGCACCCTCCGTGACCCAGAGAATAGCTCTAATGATACTTGGCGCATTGGGTACTGTGTCTGTAATCATTCTAGGATGCTATCTTGGAAGTACTGGTGGATGGTCTTTGGGTCATTTACTTGGCTATACCGGTGGAGCGTCAATAGTTAGTGTATTTTTTGCCATTATTGGTATTCCGATTGGAGGAGTAGGAGGTTTTGCTTTAGGGATCTACTTAGTTAAAATCAAAGTGAATACAATCCGGAGCATCGAAACTTAGACGAGCTAAAAACATGCCTTATACTTTAAAAACATTATTGAAAATACTGATTATCCTTTCATTAATGGGTTGTACAGAAGATGAATACATCAATATGGAAGACGTATACATAGAGAGTGGTAAGGCTTATCTTACCAAAGATAATTCGCTAATCAATGGTAAAGTCATGAGCCTAGGAGACTATAAAAAACCTGGAGTATTGGCAATTTTCTATGGAAGAAAAACTAACTATGAAGGCTTCTATGCTGAGGGTCTTAAGGACTATAAATGGTCGAATCTTAATCCGGATAAATCATTGCAAGAAGCAAAAGGTTATTATGTATCCATGGTAAAAGAGATTTGGGATTCTGGGGAACTTTTGAAAGTTGAATACTATGGATCTTCAGATAAACTTATGGAAGCAACATACTTCAATGGCACTGGTTGCCCTAGTAATCCAATAATATCAACCGAATATTTGATACAAAATAATTCCGAATTGGATCTAATACTGACCATAGACGAAGGGGTACAAAGAAATGTGCTTCAGGATAAAACATTTCTAGTTGGAAAGTCAGACCAATGCAACATTCAGGTGATCCCATCAGAAAATGACATATTCCAAAGTATTCGTGTTTATAAGGGAGATTCAAGAAACAATCTAGTCTTGCTTTACACACATCAACCTATACTGGATAGTATGTGGATAATGAGTAAAACTTCGAATAACAACTTTCAATACACATTGGAGATTAATGATGAATTACTTAATGGATCCTTGTGATTTTGAAGTATAATCCTAAGCATAACAAACACTATCATCCATAAGCCTAGCCGGCCGCACTTACTGAGCTATTTGCAAAGGTTAATGCGATCAAATACTTTAATAGATATTTGAAAAGTCCAGTTTACAGATGATAGTTGGACGTTAGCCACAATTGGGGAGATTTGGGGCTGAAATTGCAAGTCAAAAAGATGGCAATTTCC
>CAYGPP010000241.1:0-2852 GCA_964351885.1 uncultured Marinoscillum sp. | reverse complement strand
AGAAATACAAGTACTGCAACATTTAATCCCACGATATACCCTACAGCTATTAATGCGGGAGATAGATTTAAACTAAAATAAAAATAAGCTCTTTGGTTGAGCACCATTGCTTTTTCAAACAAACCTTCCCAAAGCTTCAAAGCTTCAGTTCCAAACTTGAATAAAGCGCCGATTACACTCCCATAAACCAAGTACTTAACAGATTTACCGCCAGCCTGACCTGTCTTAAGTACTTCAGCAGTCGCTATTCCTTCTGGAAACATTAGCTTCTCCTTCACGATCAAAGCATTTCTTAAAGGAATTGTGAATAATACACCTAATACCCCACCACAAATCGAAATAAGAGTAGTCTCCACGTAATTAAACTCTTCCCAATACCCCATAATGACCAAAGCGGGAATGGTAAAAATCACACCGGCAGCAAGCGATTCACCTGCAGAGGCCGCAGTTTGAACCATATTATTCTCTAAAATATTAGAATTTCTAAAGGCCTTTAGAATAGCCATTGAAATAACAGCTGCTGGTATAGAGGCTGAAACGGTAAGTCCTGAAAACAATCCAAAATAAGCATTAGCAGCCCCAAGAACCACTGAAAGCAATGCCCCAATAATAATAGAGCGAAAGGTTAGTTCATTCAACTTAGTCTCAGGACTAATGTAGGGTTTGTTCATGTACAGTACTTTTTTTTCAATAGCGACAAAAATGCCCAATTAGGAACTAAAAACAAAAAAGGGATTAACACTCGTGTTCATCCCTTTAAAAGTCTTAAATGATTGTTCTCAACTACCCAATTTTCGATTTGGTTAATTCAGCCAATAACCGCAAGCCTTCTTTCAAGTACGGATCTTCTGATAGTCTTTTGGAATTATCCTCTTCACCCAAAACCTCACTCGAATCAATCTGGGTAGATAAGTCGTCTTCTATATTCTCTTCTGCTGTCTGTTCTAATTTCCTTTCTTCAAAGTTCAATGAGATTGCCGTTTCATTTTTTCTTTGTTTAACCTTATCTATGTCCTGAATTAATTTTTTAAGGTCCTCATCTTCTTCTATGTGAATTGAATAAAGTTCTTTCAATTGTGAAATCAATTTTGGAGATATCTTATTAGTTGGCTCAAACCTAGAAGATGCAATTTCATCCCAAGGAAGTGCATTTGGTCTGCTCCCTTCTCCAAATGGTTCATCATCATATGGAGATGGAAAACTGATATCCGGAGCAACACCCAATTTTTGAGTACTACTTCCAGTCACTCTATAAAACTTTGCAAGTGTCATCTTCAATTGACCTAAATCAACCTCTGTCTCCTGCATGTATCTTCCAAGGTCGATCAAGTTTTGAACTGTCCCTTTACCGAAGGTATTTTCCCCCAAGACTATACCTCTAGAGTAATCTTGAATTGCCCCGGAGAAAATCTCAGACGCGGAAGCACTATACCTGTTAGTCAATACAGCTAATGGCCCATCATAAAGAACTTTACCATTATCTTCATCGTCCATAACTTCGACACTGTTGTCCGTGTTGCGAACTTGAACAACTGGCCCTTCCGGTATAAATAAACCTGTCAGTTCTATGGCCTCCTGCAAGGAACCACCTCCGTTATATCGCAAGTCGATCATAAGGCCATCAACACCTTCATTCTTGAGGCTGTCTACCAATTTCCTTACGTCTCTAGTGGTACTTTTGTAGTCTTTAACGCCACTATTGAGTTCTTCAAAATTCAAGTAAAAACTTGGGATACTAATCACACCGAGTGAATAGGTTTTATTCCCTTCTTGTAATGGGATAATTTCCCCTTTAGCTGCTGACTTTTCTAATTTGATTTTATCTCGAACTAACCTTATAGTATCAGGTAATGCATTAATGTCCCTGTCCCCTTTAAGCACTTGAAGCCTTACTATAGAGCCTTTAGGTCCTCGTATCTTCTGAACTACCTCGTCCAATCGCCACCCTATCACATCTACAAACTCTTCTGTATCGCCCTGAGCTACTCCTATGATCTTATCATCCTTTTGTAGCCTCTTGCTCTTATAAGCCGGTCCCCCCGGTATTATGTCTGCTATCTGCGTATAATCTAATCGTTGTGTCAGTTGAGCCCCAATCCCCTCTAAAGATAAACTCATATCAATCTGAAAATTTTCCTTTGCAATGGGAGAAAAATAATCGGTATGTGGGTCATAAGCACTCGTCAAAGCATTCATAAATGCCTGATACACATCTTCACTATTATACTGATAAAGTGCCTTTTCTACTCTTTTATACCGTTTTTCTAACAAATCTGAAATCTCGCTCCACTCCTTACTAGCCAATTTATAGCTCATGGATTGATTCTTGATAATCTTTAACCAAACACGATTTTGTTCATCCAAAGTACTCGGCCAAGGAAGCTTTTCTCGATCTGTTTCAAATTGATCCTTAAGGGAAAAATCTGGTTCTTCCTTTAGCAATTCATATACATAAGAAATTCTCTCTAAGGAACGATCTCGATATATGCTAAAGACTTGATAGCCAAAACTTAAATTCCCTTCTGGTAATTGATTATCTAATTGGAACCTATATTTTTCGAAGTAGTCTATGTCCGCCTGACGGAAATAAGACTTATTTGGGTCTAACGCCTTAAAATAGTTATCAAACACAACAGATGAAAGAGAATCGTTCAAGCTAGCCTTCCTGTAGTGATATCTATTGAGAAGATTGATTATCACGAATGTTTCATTGAAATGCTCCTTTTTCGGTTTCAATTCAACTAAAGTGTCAGCTTTAATTGATTGCTCAAAGCTGGTGAAACCGAAAGAATGAAATACAATGGAGACTAAAAAAGTGGCGGTAAGAAGAAGTGATTTTTTCATAGATGTGG
>CAYGPP010000240.1:0-2865 GCA_964351885.1 uncultured Marinoscillum sp. | reverse complement strand
TCTTAATTTTCTCCTTTAGCTGCTCCACACGTCCAAGACCGAGCTCTACATCTTCCTGCAAGGCATTCATCGCATCATATTTAGCTTTTAAGACTTCAGTAGAAGTATTGAGTCTTGGGTCATACTTGACCTCAATTTCTGATTCGGAAGATTCTCCATCGTAAGTCAGTTTGAGTTTATAAGTTCCTGGAAGGACGGTGGTGCCGCTAGGTTCCTTATCCTTATTCAACTCTGAGCGTGTCAATCTATTCACGCCTTTTTCGTCTAATCCCCAGCGCATTCTGTTGATACCACTATCCGCGGGGATTTTCATGTTCAAAGTTCTAATCAATTGGTCTCCATTGAATACCTCAAGTGTTAATGAATCAGTCGAAGGTTTGTCATCCTTTTCTTCTTCATCTTTTTCCTCATCATCATCTTCCTTAGCTTCTTCCGCTGGTTTGTTGATCACATAGGAGAGCATCGCTTCAGTCATTCTATTCTCTCCATTAAACATCGCATCTGCTCCGAATCGAGTTCCGGTCGGCTGCTGAAATGCCACATTGTAAGCAGTGGGAGGGTTGAATAGGTGGATTTTCTTTTGTAGCAGACTTGTACCTTCGCTCGCCAAAGCTCTTAGCGGGCGGATATCATCCATCACATAAGCTGCTCTTCCAAACGTTCCAATGATAAGATCATGCTCACGAGGATGGATCACAAGATCCATGGTATTTACAGTAGGATACTCATTTGTCCATTTCGTCCAAGAAGTAGCTTCATCGATGGAAACATACAAACCATCATCAGTACCTAAGAACATTAGTTTTGGCTCAATTGGATCCTGAACGATGGACAATGTATAACCCGAAACATCATTTTCATCTACAATTCTGGTCCAAGTCTTACCGAAATCTTTAGTTCGATAAGCATATGGTTTGAAATCAAAGTTTCTGTAGTTATTGGCGATTACCAGTGCCTCAGCAGCATTCTTATTGGAGACTTTGAGTTGAGGGATCCAGATATTTTTTGGAAGATTCTTAATGTTTTGAGAGACGTTCACCCACGTGTCTCCACCATCTTTAGTCAGCTGAATATTGCCATCATCAGTAGTCGCCCAGATCACATTCTTATCTAGAAGACTAGGCGTAATTGCCAAAATGGTACAATAATTCTCAGCGCCCGTAGCATCCATGGTAAGTCCGCCGCTTTCACCTTGCTTTTGCTTTGACTTATCATTGGTCGTGAGGTCTGGAGAAATGATCGTCCAAGTTTGTCCTTTGTCAGTACTCTTATGTACAAATTGACTCCCAAAGTATAAAGTGCTGTTATCAAAAGGATCTTGAGAAATCGCCGCATTCCAGTTGAACCTTAACTTCTCATCAGCCAATGGAGCCATGGGCTTCATGTATTCGTAGTAACCTGTTTGTCTGTCATACCTGCCCATCCAGCCTTCTTGTGACATTGAGAAGCCATATCTGCTGTTATCAGCATCTGGTACAACATCAAATCCATCTCCAAAACTGATCTCTTGCCAATAGCTGTTTCTAATTCCTTGAGCCTTCCAAACATAAGCTGGGCCAGCCCAAGAGCCATTGTCTTGCATGCCGCCATATACGTTGTATGGATAATCATTATCTACGGCAATATGATAGAATTGAGCAACAGGAATGTTCTCAACAAATCTCCAAGTCTTACCTCGATCTCTGGAAATGTTAAGTCCTCCATCGTTACCATCTATTACATAGTTAGGATCATTTGGATGAATCCACCATGCATGATGATCAGGATGTACACCGTTCGACGTACCATAGGCCGGCATCAATTGGCTGAATGATTTGCCACCATCGTTACTCACGTTCACATAAGTGAATACCGAGTAGATCCTATTTTCATTGATTGGATCAACAAATAAGTCACTGTAGTAAAATGGGCGATTGCCAATGCCTTTATCAGTGCTTACCAATTCCCATTTGAATCCGCCATCTTCACTTTTGTACAAACCATTTTTCTTTGATTCGATGAGTGCGTAAATGATATCTGTATTACTTGGCGCAATCGCTAATCCAATTCTTCCAAGATCTCCTTTCGGAAGTCCCTCTTTATCAGTTTTCTTCACCCAGTTGTCACCACCATCATATGTAATGTAGAGACCAGATCCAGATCCGCCTGATGTGAAGAAGTACGGCTGACGATAATGCTCCCACATTGACACGAGTAACTTGTTCGGATTTTGTGGATCCATTACCAAGTCGGCAGCCCCAGTTTTATCATTCACATATAGAATATTTTTCCAAGTCTTACCACCATCTGTGGTTTTGAATACCCCTCGCTCTGGGTGTATTCCCCAAGGAGAACCTATTGCCGCAGCGTAGACAGTATTCGGATTCTGTGGATCAATGATGACTTTATGGATATTTCGAGTCTTGTCCAGCCCCATTTTGTTCCACGTACGACCTGCATCTAAACTCTTGTAAATTCCATCGCCACCATTGAGGGAATTTCTAGGGTTTCCTTCTCCCGTTCCAACCCAAATCACTGAAGGATTGGATTGTTGTATGGCTACTGAACCAACAGAACCTGTCGTTTCACTTTTGAATACTTGATCCCAGCTTGTGCCGCCGTTTTCTGATTTCCAAAGTCCACCAGACGCGGAACCGACATATATAATTTCTGGTTTGGAATTGACCACATCTATGGATGTGATTCGGCCAGCCATTCCAGCAGGACCAATGCTTCTTGGTTTGATACCTTTTAGGAGATCCATGTCTAGCTGAGCAAACAGGAGAACAGGTGTTAAAATGAGGAATAATAGGAGTGATTTTTTCATCTTCAGTTTTGTGATTGTGCCAAACTTAAACCTACAAAATAAATCTCGTTGATTGGGGC
>CAYGPP010000239.1:0-2889 GCA_964351885.1 uncultured Marinoscillum sp. | reverse complement strand
TTCATCAACGTGCTTCTAATAC
Source organism: uncultured Marinoscillum sp. (assembly GCA_964351885.1). Classification (GTDB taxonomy): domain Bacteria; phylum Bacteroidota; class Bacteroidia; order Cytophagales; family Cyclobacteriaceae; genus Marinoscillum. The sequence continues at coordinate 2,867 of CAYGPP010000239.1, read as the reverse complement.
TATCAGAAAGAGCGGCTCTTTCTATATTCTTATCCAAAGAATACTCGTAACCCGGTTTTACCAAACCCTCTATCCATTGAATACCTTGTTTGGCTCTAAGCCATGACGAAGTGAATACACTATTAGAATTTCTAAGAAGAAAATTATGTGATTGCAATTGGAATCCGCCCAGTTGCTTGTCTAAACCTAAAGTCTGTTGCGTGCCAGAAATTACTCCTTCTCTATCACGCCATTTTAATCCATAGTCCACGCCATTAGCCGCATCTTTCCTTAATGACAGTCCAGAAACTCCGATTAAATCCCTTCGTGATTGAAGCGTATCAGCAAATACGTCATAGCTCCAATCCCTATCAAAATCCACAGAGCGAAATCGATCTATAAAAGCAAAAGATTCTTGGTTGTATTCAAAACTAACCTCTCCCCTTATCTTATAATTTGGTGCAAAATCCATCGATCTTCCCTGAGTAACTAACCCTCCTTTCCAAGCCAGTCCCTGATTATTCTCATCATCAATATTGGAGTAAAGATTTTGATCTTGATTAGAAAAAGCCACTTCTTGATTTAATGACTCAAAGGAACTGATGCTAATGCGTGCACCCGCTATAAACATGTTTTTACTATTTGGCATTGGTATTATCTGTATCGGTTCGTAATCCCCATTCCCCGCCCCAACCCACTGATAAATTCGACCGTTAGAGGTAGCGTTGACTAGTTCGTATTGACCCTTTTCCATTGGAGAGAAACTTACTTGGAAAATGAGTTCATTGGGTTCGTTACTGTACTGAAACACTGTCTGACTTAGTCCCCGATCGTCGAGAGTATCTTTTTTCAAATAGAGAATGGCTGACTCGCTGAACTCTACAGCCTCGTCACCTGAGATTGTGACCGTTCCATTTTGACCATCACCCGCGTTTTGCACAGCAATTAAATCATCATCTGATAGTTCGAATGCCAGGCTGTTACCTGAGTTATCTTTTTCCTTGTAATAATTGAAATAGAGTTTAACATTGTCTTTCTGAAAAGTCTGACTCGTGGCTATGTTTGTTCGGTTGTAGTACTGATTGGCATATTCATAGTCTATCCTGATTCTCGAGAATCTCGTAATCACCGTAGTATTGCTAAATGTAATCTCAGCAAGATTGTAATCAATGATATAATCCTCATCAAAACCGCGTGTAAGTAATTTTTCATCCAAATAGACCTTTTCTGAGTTTGCCAAGATGATGACGAATCGCTCCCCTTTAGCTCCCCTCAGTTTGTAAGGACCTTGTATACCTTCGGTTGGCTCAATAACTGCAGAGGTGAACTGCCCCTTAGAGAGAGATGCCGAAATGCTAGACTCGTTCTCCCAATCTCCAACATTCCATTTACTGGCGAGTTGTAGGCCTTGCACGTTCTTGTAGTATTGAAGAAAATACCCATCCTCAATCGGATTTTGTAAAACAATATCTCCTGCTGTCAGTGTAAAGTTCTTATTGTATAATTTGATAAATACATTATCAAAGTCCCTTATTTGTTGCGTATTACCTTCTGGTTGATATGGAATATTTTGATCGGTAATCACAGCGCTTATCTTCAACTCATCTGTCAAATCTCCGTCCATTTGTAAGTTGAGTGATGAATTCACAAATACGTTTTGGCGATTTCCAAAGCTCACTCCTCTCGTAATCGCCCCATATGAGTTCAACGAACCAAAAGAGAAGATATCTTGACTGGACTCATTACGAGATCCTCGGGAACTAGAGAGATTAGAATAATCTCCGGTTTCATACTTATCTACATCTCTATAAAATATGGGGGTTCTTACAATCGAGGATATCCTCCTAAAGCAAACCTCAATCGAATCTGGAATATTTGAACCTAACAGTTCCATCGTTAAGCCATCCGACTGGATTTCAAAGTCTATTTTGGGATCGAGGACTATACTGGTTGGATCAACAGGAAAAGAGTCCAGCTTTATTAAAGGAGAGGTTTTAAATAACTGACATTCAGAAGCTTGCGACCAGCCAATATTACCAACAAAAAGAATAATCAGAAGTAAACTAAGCCTCATAAACAGGAAGGGTGATAAAAAAGGTTGTCCCCTTTTCTTCCTTCGATTCAAACCATATGTTTCCTCCTGCGTTTTCAATTCCTTTTTTGGCAACAGCCAAACCGATACCAGATCCACTTGACTTAGTACTAAAATAAGGAGTAAAAATCTTCTCCTGTTGGCTTTCTGAAACACCAATACCAGAATCAGAAATACTAATCAATACTTTGGAGCCTTGCCGCTTGATACCTACTGATATCTTTGGGGTCTTTCCCTCACTTGCCTGAATGGCATTGAGTAGTAGATTAGTCAATATCCTACTGAATATTTTTGGATCCATTAATACTTGCGCATTCTTGACTTCATACTTCTTCACTATCTCCACATCACTTGTTTGATATAAGTTGATTGTTCGGTTGAGTAGATCTGCCACTTCTACAACTTCGTTTTGAGGAGCCGGCATTTTTGCAAATTCAGAGAAGGAATCAGCAATACTACTTAGCGAGTCGACCTGATTGACTAGCAATTGGCAAGTATCATACTCCTTAGATCCACTTTCAAAAGAACGCATCATCTGCTGAATCTTGAGGCGCATTGGAGTCAGTGGGTTTTTAATCTCATGAGCCACTTGGCGAGCTATTTCCTTCCATGCTGATTCCTTTTGACTCTTCGCTAATGCTTCCTTGCTCTGTTCAAGTTTGATGAGCATCGCATTATATTCGTTCACCAAACTTCCGATTTCATCTTGAGCTTCATAGTAAATGGGCTCATTGGTTTCTTGTAGACTCATGGACCGAATTCGAGCACTAATCCTCTTAAGCGGGCTTACTAATCC
>CAYGPP010000238.1:0-2961 GCA_964351885.1 uncultured Marinoscillum sp. | reverse complement strand
ACATCTTACACCAGACTTTATGGTTTATTTCATTGATATTTCGTTTATGTATTGTTTTTCATGTGTAACAAGGCTTTTCATTTAAGGAATGATAAAAATGGAATAGTATTAATATTCCAATATATTAATATTCTAAAATTTTGGGAATTTGTAATGAAATAGATAATGTTGTTCCTGTGAACAAACGTTTGCAGATCATTTTTTCAATACAATCAAAATTCTATGAGAAAAATTCTATTCCCAATAGTTCTCACCTTGACTGCTTTGAGTGCGATGGCTCAAAGTATTTCCGTATCAGGAGTTGTTACCGATTCCGATGAAGGAGAAGCACTAATTGGTGCGACCGTACGAGAACAAGGAACATCAAATGGTACGATCACAGACATTGACGGAAATTTCCAATTCGCTGTTTCTAGCTCAGATGCGATACTTGAGTTCTCATATGTAGGTTATCAGCAACAAGAGATGCCATTGAATGGGCGTACTCAAGTTAATGTTGGCTTGGCCTTAGATTTCTCTGCATTGGAGGAAATAGTGGTGGTTGGGTATGGCGCTCAAAGAGAAAAGGATTTGACTTCTGCGATTACGACCATTAAGACTGAAGAGTTGGCAAAAACACCGACAAGTACCGCAATGCAGGCACTTCAGGGGAAAGTTCCGGGAGTGCAAATTGTTAGTTCGGGAGCGCCGGGTTCGGGACCAACTGTAAGAGTCCGGGGTGTGGGATCCCTAGAAGGTGGATCACAGCCACTTTATGTGGTGGATGGGATGTTCTTGGATAATATTGATTTTTTAAATCCGGGTGACATTGCAAGCTTATCAGTTCTTAAAGATGCTTCTGCTGCTGCAATATACGGAGTAAGGGCAGCCAATGGTGTGATACTGATAGAAACAATCAGGGGTTCTTATGATCAAGCTGGATCTATTACTTATGATGGATATTGGGGTGTCCAGAGACCACAAAATGTTTTAGACCTGGCAAATACTGAGCAATTCACAAAATATGCTTTAACAACTGGATCCAATGCCGATGCTGCGTTTATTGATAATGCATTTCAGCGATATGGTAGAAGTAGGAGTAATCCAGACTTACCTGATGTAGATACTGATTGGTACAATGAGGTAATGAAGTCTGTTGCGCCACAGCAGAGTCATACCCTGACAGCAAGTGGAGGCAATAAAGACTCTCGTTATTCAATAAGTGCAGGGTACTTTAACCAGGAAGGTTTGGTAGAAGAAGTGAAAAATTCTTACGAGCGATTTAACCTACGCGCAAAACTTGACGTCAATGTAAAAGACTGGATCAAAGTTGGTGGAAACATCAATGCAACGAGATCGGAACAGCATGTCGCTTCAGAATCTGTTTGGTTTAATTCCTACTTTGCTGTTCCTATTCTTCCAGTGTTTGACGAAACCAATACCAATGCTTCGCCCATTCAACTAGCCAACGCACAAAATTTGGGATATAGAGGGAGACAGAACCCTTACTTCAGTATGTTATATTCTGATAATCAAAATCTTCTGGGACAAATGCTGGGTAATTTTTTCATTGATTTGGAGCTAATTCCTAACAAATTGTCATTTAAGACCTCATACAATTACACTTATAGCTCATTGAATACTCGAAACATCAATTTTGAATTCAATGATGGTGTCCGTTTTGATGAGTCTGGCTTATATCGAGCAAACAACACCAATTTCAATCAAATATGGGATAACGTATTGACTTATAATGAAAATTTTGGGAAGCACAATTTCACTGTAATGGCCGGGTATTCTGCGCAAACCAATAAGTCGACAAGTTTATTTCTTAAAGGAGATAGCTTATACGTGAGTCCATCATTTGATAATGAGGAATTATGGTATCTCAGTAATCCGGGCTTAGAGATCAATACTACTTCTTCAGGGGATGGCGGGAATTCTATTAATATCGCTTCTTATTTCGGTAGAATATCTTATAATTATGCCGATCGATATTTAGTATATGGTACACTCCGGAGAGATGGAACTAATAAGTTCCAAAAGAAATGGGGACTTTTTCCAACATTAGGTTTAGGATGGGTGCTATCCGAAGAAAACTTTTTTGATGTACCTCTCGTCGATTTTATCAAATTTAGAGGTAGCTGGGGTAAACTAGGGAACGCTAATGTGTCCGCATCCGTTGGTCAGCCAACTTATCAGACAGCAGTACTAGCCGTCAATGATAGATTGGAAAGTGGATCGGTGGCGATCAAACAATTTGATTTTCTACCACAATGGGAAACTACTGTTGAAACAAACATAGGCTTGAGTGCAAGATTATTGAGTAACAGATTGTCAGTAGAAGCAGATTACTATATCAGGGATACTGAGAACGCAGCACTAACCGTTATTTTGCCTTTAGTGCGTGCGTCTGTCAGAGGGAATGTAGGAAGCTTTAGAAACCAAGGGCTTGAGATGGCGCTAAACTGGACAGATAATATTAGTAACTCATTCAGTTATAATATTGGGTTGAATTTCGCTACGTTGAAAAATGAAGTTCTGGACCTTGGAGGGCAGCAATATTTGGATGCGGGCTCAGCTGAGTTCAGGCAACGATCTATTCTTGGTTCACCGCTTCAGGCTTTTTATGGTTACAATGTTGAAGGTATATTCCAAACAGATTCCGAAATAGCAAGTAGTGGATTGACCGATGAGTATATCGCTGATAATTCAATTGTACCAGGGGATTTCAAATACAAAGATCAAAACGATGATGGAATTATCGATGATCAGGATAGGGTCGTATTAGGGTCATTTCTGCCTGAGTTGACTTATGGTTTTAATCTTGGAGCGTCTTATAAGAATTTCGATCTGAGTGCCAACTTTCAAGGGCAGTCAGGGCATGAAATTCTAAATAGGAAAAGGGGTGAAATCATCTTCACTACTGACGCGAACTTAGACGCTGAATTGGTTGATAATCTTTGGGAAGGAGAGGGGTCT
>CAYGPP010000237.1:0-3021 GCA_964351885.1 uncultured Marinoscillum sp. | reverse complement strand
TATTTTTCGAGTTGAAGCAGGGTTAATTGTTTCTGTGGTGATTTGCATATCTCAGGGTTTTAACATCCCATAAGTAACCGCTTAAAACGCTCATTTTTATTGATAAATATCAGCGTGGAGAAAGATAATTGTCAATTGAATAGATTAGCCAAATCACCAAATATCTCTTTATGAATGACCTGTTGATCGATCGCCTTTTCTTACAATTTTTTTGCTCTCGCGTCCCTTTATAGCTCCCACCTTTTGATCTAACCAAACGATTGCGCCTGTTGGACATCTTTGGATTGGGTCAAGGCTTTGTTTATTGAGAGAATAATTTACTACCGGGAGGTTATTAACCATCGTTATTAAATCCCCAGTCGCATCCATTGCACAACGACCACAGGCAGTACAACCTACTTCACAATCTTCCAGTATCTCTTCACCTTTTTCGAGGTTTTTACAGGCTACCCAAAGCTGGTTACTCAATGGTTGAATTGAGAATAGATCTTTAGGACAAATCTCTACACAATCACCACATGCAGTACACTTATCCAGGTCCACTACAGGGAGTGAATGCTCATTCATGTGGATGGCATCAAAGTCGCACACTTTCATACAGTCTGCAAATCCAAGGCATCCCCAAAAACAACCTTTACCACCACCGGATACCAAAGAAGCTCCCCTGCAAGTTTCCATTCCTTCGTAGCTAGCCTTGTTTCTAGCCACATTGGTACCACCCGCACAAGCCAATCGGGCAACCTGCTTTTCTTCATTCCCAAGTGCAACACCCAGATATGTCGCGATAGATTCTCTGCCCTCTTCTGAGCTTACAGTACATTTTCCTGGTAACATATCACCCGCAACCAGCGCTTCGGCAAATGGTCTACATCCTGGATACCCACAAGCGCCACAGTTTGCATGTGGAAGTAGATCTTCCACAACTGCAATTCTGGGATCCTCATAGACATACAATTTACTATTGGCCAAGACCAGCATAAGTGCCAATATCAAGGTCAATCCCCCAAGTGCCAATACTGCTATGATGATGGACATATATCCTTCGATTAGTATATCAATTCAACCCACTTCTTACCTGCAATCAATTCAGCTTTGCGAGTCTCCCATTTTTCCTTGGAACCCATTACGGTGGAGAATGCCTTATCCAAACCTTCCAAAACGCGTTTGTGACCAGCTACATAAATGTAGGTATTAAGTAGAGAGAGCATTTCTAGTATTTCTTCAGACCGATCCTCTATTGCTTGATCCAATACTACCGGATCAGACCATAATGGTCGAGGACTTACGGCATGAATCGCTTGGAACGTATCTTCACTATAGTAATTGGTGAGGTCATCATTCTCATCATTTTGATAGAGTAATTCTAAGCCACTTTGTGCTCCATAAAAAAGCAATACTCTTCCTTTCCAATCCTTGACATTTTTATAAATATGCTTGATAAACGCCCTGAAAGGGGCAATTCCTGTACCCATACCGATTAGGATCAAATTGGATTTCTTGTCCTCTGGCACTGAAAAAGCTAAGCTGTATGGGCCAGTAATCGTGATTTCATCGCCTACTTTACGATCGCATAAGTAATTGGAAGCTATGCCATCATGACGCTCTCCGCTAAAGTCATCGACAAAGGAGCATCTCCTCACCAGCATAGTGATTTGCACCTTATTCTTGACTTTTGCTGGCAGATCCGCTACGCTGTAGAGTCTGTGATGCAACATGTTACCAAAATCATCACTTATGTTAACCAACACCCCAAAGCTTTGATCAATTTCACAACTGAATGACGGGTCTTTGACCTCTAACATGATTTCCCGAATCTCATCTACTGTATTCGGACTCAGTCGTTTTGATTCTTTAACAACTGCGAAATATTGTTTCTTGGTATCGTAATCTGATAAGTGTGCCATAGCGATATCATTTATTCTTTAATTCTGATAATTTATTTACACAAGTAGCGCCGCATCCACAGCTACCACAGTCTGATCTTCCGGCTAGTACATCCTGATCTATAGGCTGATCTGAAAATGCATTTCGCCAAAGGTTTTGTACCACTACCCAAAGGATCATGAGTCCTGTAATGCCAACTACTCCGATGATATATTTCTCCATCATTATTCTATTCTTAGCTTCCTAATCCTGAAAAACCCATAAATGCCAACGACAAAATACCAGCTACCATCAGAGTTAAGACTGTTCCCTTAATGACTTTGGGTACTTCAGCAAATTCTAATTGTTCTCTAAATCCTGCAATCAATACGAGAGCCAATGTAAACCCTGCTCCCGCTCCAAGCGCATAAATGATACTTTGTAGAAAGTCATATCCCTTATTGGTCTGAAACAGCGTAAGACCCAGTATGGCACAATTCGTAGTGATTAGTGGTAAGAAAATACCTAATGCCCTGAACAATGCAGGACTCATTTTTTTCACAAACATTTCTACCAACTGAACAGTAGAAGCAATCACCACTATGTAGGAGATTAGCTGAAGAAAGGGTGCATTGATAGCGACCAATAAGGCATGAATGCCATAGGCACACATAGAGCTGATCAACATAACAAAAGTGACTGCCCCACCCATTTTACTCGCAGTATCGATCTTTCCTGATACACCCAGAAATGGACAAATCCCAAGGAAGTAAGCAAGCACAAAGTTGTTGACTAAGCAAGCATTGATAAATATCTGTGAATACGATTCTTGATTCATGATACAGCTCGTTTTTGTTTGATCAAATTGAATATAAGCAACCAGGCAGCTAGCGTAAAAAAACCTCCCGCAGGCAAAATCATAATTACCCACTCTTGAAAAGAATCAGGAAATAATGCTATCCCGAAAATGGAACCATTACCAATGATTTCCCTTACTGCGCCAAGACTAAATAGGCCTATGGTAAAACCTAGTCCCATACCTAAACCATCAAGCATTGATTTACCGACTGTATTTTTTGAGGCAAAAGCTTCTGCTCTGCTGAGTATCAAACAATTCACAACAATCAATGAAATAAACGCTCCTAAACTCTTATGAAG
>CAYGPP010000236.1:0-3025 GCA_964351885.1 uncultured Marinoscillum sp. | reverse complement strand
GCGAACATCAATCAACAAGGTAATGTGTTTTACGCACTAGCTTAGTTCATAAGTGATTATAATAACTCATATTCAGCAGGTTACCATTTAACTGGTTCTTTTCCTAAATCTTTGAGGTATCTATTCGTTTCAGAAAATGGTTTGCTACCAAAAAAACCTTTGTGTGCTGCAAATGGAGAAGGATGAGATGATTTGATCACTAGATGCTTTTTACTATCAATCAGTTCTCCTTTCTTTTGAGCATAAGCGCCCCAAAGTACAAAAACTATATGTTCACGTTCATCTGAGATTCGACTAATGACTGCATCAGTGAATTCCTCCCATCCTTTCTTTTGATGTGAACCCGGGGATTTAGCCCTTACTGTCAATGTTGCATTGAGCATCAGCACGCCTTGGTCTGCCCATCTTTCGAGGTTTCCGTGAGGTGGAATTGGCAATCCAAGATCGCTATTGATTTCCTTAAAAACATTCAAAAGTGAAGGAGGAAAGGTCATACCTTCATTGACCGAAAAACACAATCCGTTGGCTTGTCCATCACCATGATAAGGGTCTTGTCCAATGATGACAACTTTAACCTGGTCAAGAGGAGTTCTATCAAATGCATTAAAAATCAATCCTGCAGGTGGGTAAACAGTATGGTTTTGATATTCGTTTCGAACAAATCCTGTTAAACTTCTGAAATAGTCTTTGTCAAACTCCTCATCAAGTGCCACTTTCCAAGAATCCTCGATCCGTACTTTCATTTATTACTAGGTAATCTTTTCGACTATTGTTGGTAATATAAAATAGAATCGTATAAATTTCTTGCGAGAACAAGGAACAATGACTACAGATACTACAAAAGGCATTAAAGTAACCGTTGATACAGAATATCAGCAGGAATACTCCAACCCTTCCCAGAGTCATTATGTGTTCACTTATCAAATCACTATAGAGAACCTCAGCGACAAGACAATTCAGCTTTTGTCTCGTCATTGGGACATTATAGACTGCACGCACCCAAGTCGTGCGGTTGATGGTGAAGGAGTCGTAGGTAAGCAACCAATATTGGAGCCGGGACAAAGGCATGAATACGTCTCAGGTTGCAACTTGAAGTCTGGTTTTGGTAAAATGCTTGGGTTCTATACCATGGAAAGAATGGTGGACGGTAAGCGCTTTGATGTTAAAATCCCTCCGTTTGATATGGTCGTTCCGTTTAAGATGAACTAAGCAATTTGGCCTCTCCTATTTTCACCCTATTAGAATTCATCAAGTATAGATTCAGGGTTCAGAATTCACATCATCTTCATTCTCCTTTCTTATATCAATTGTATAATGAAGTAATCAATCGAAACGAATCTCTAAGAAGCAGAGAATTGAAAACATTGCGAGCACGAGTGATCCAAGATCAGCTAATATACTACACCGATCCAAAAACAAACTCCAATAAAAATACCACTAATAGATCATTGGCTAAACGAGTTTCTTCATCCCACAGATTCTCATATTTCCTTATTAGATTGATCGAACACCTGAAGTATAATCGAATTCTGGAAACAGGTACATCATTAGGAATCAATACTAGTTATCTATCAACAGCTAAAGACGCATCGGTTTGGACAATAGAAGGCTCCAAGGAAATAGCTCATCAAGCCCAACGCAACTTTGAGCGTTTGGGTATCAAAAATGTAAAAATATCCGTTGGTTTAGTATCTGAGTTATTTGAACGAATTTTAAAAGTAGCAGCACCTCAATTAGTATTTCTAGATGCTGATCATAGATCTGCAACAATTAGGTTCTATTTGGATAGTATTAAAAACTGTTCACCTCAAGTTGAATGCATTGTAATCCATGATATCTATTGGTCAAAAGACATGAAATCTAGTTGGGAAAGCGTAAAAAACGACCCTAAGGTCAATCTGACAATAGATATTTTCGAAGCTGGCATTGTGTTTCCCAACTTCCCCATGGAAAAGCAACATTTCACTTTGAGTTTGTAATTCTCTCATTAGTAGTTTCCAAGTCATTCACGTATTTTTGCGTCCAATTTGAATAATCATGGAAGAGCAAAAAGATCAATTAACCAATTCAGAAAAACCAAAAGGAAAAGACCGTACACCTTTATTCATTGGCATTATGGTAGCCCTGCTGGGTGTATTAGTATTCTTCTATTACACTAATGATAATCTTCAGAAAGAAAATGAACTTCAAGCGAAAGAACTAAGTCAGACCCTTCTTTCACTCGATAGCATTAGTGATCAATTAGAACTTAGAATAAGAACAATTGCCGATTTGGGTGGTGAAATTGACACCTTAGTAAGGATAAAAGAACAACTAGAAAGAGAGAAAAGAGAGTTACTTGTTAGACAGGATAACCAAAGAGAATTGGTAATTTCTCTAAAAGATAAGGTAGGTGGCTATCAAGAACTTCTACTTGCTAAGGACGATGAGATCGCAAAACTTCAACAATTAAACACGGCCTTACTTTCTGAAAATGTAGAACTTAAAACAGAGAAAGCTGAGCTAAGCGAATCTATCCAAGAAATCAATAAGGCGAAAGAAGAACTAGCGGCCAAAGTAGCTTTTGCTTCGCGCCTAAAGGTGGAGGCGATGAAGGTAATCGCCATTAGTGAAACAGGTAAAGAGCGGGAAGATGAATTCAGAATACGACATATTGACAAATTGAAAATCACTTTCACTGTGAGTGATAACAAAGTAGCACCAATTGAGGGAAAAGAGCTCTTGATCAAGATAACCTCCCCTGATGGAAATGTATTATTTGATGTGACGCGTGGTTCAGGATCCTTCATTTTTGAAGGAAGGGAAATGTTCTATTCTGCCAAACAAGAAATTCTGTATGATAAGAGCAGCCAGCAAGTGAGCATCTTTTACGATAAAGGAAGCGAGTACGCTGAAGGAAAACACGATGTAGAAGTGTATACTGACAATTATCTGATGGGAAAAGGCTCTTTCTTAGTTCGATAGTCTCCATTTTTCTCATTATTACATTAGTCACAAATTAATTGCTCATTTAGGTTTGTTTCCC
>CAYGPP010000235.1:563-3085 GCA_964351885.1 uncultured Marinoscillum sp. | reverse complement strand
CCCATATTCATTCCTCTTTTACATCAAAAAAGTTAATTTTAGACAATATAAAGTGCTAGCGATATGATTAGTAAAAACTCGTTGAAAGTATTCCTGTTGCTATTGGTGCTTACAGTTCTAATCGGATGCTCTATACAAAGCAGTAAGGAAAGTAATTCTCAGATTACGAAAGCCGAAATTCGACTAACAGACGAAGGTTACCGCATCTTTCTAAACGGCGAGCCCTTTTATGTAAAAGGAGCAGGTGTTGGCCAAGGCTCCAATGCTGAAGATTTGGTACGCCATGGGGCCAACGCTGCAAGAACATGGAGTACCCATCATGGTGAAGAAATATTGGATCTAGCACACGAAAATGGATTGAAGGTGGTGATGGGCATATGGATCGTGCCAGAGCGTCTTGGAGCTGATTTTGACGATGAAGATTATGTGAAAGAACAATTTGAGCAGATCCGTGAAACCGTCTTGGAGTTGAAGAATCATCCTGCATTGATGTGCTGGGCAATTGGTAATGAACTGAATCATCATGCCAACAACCCCAAAGTATGGGATGCAGTGAATGACATTTCTAAAATGATTCATGAAGTAGATCCAAACCACCTGACTACTTCCACCTTAGCTGGGTTCAATCCAGTCCTTGTCAAACAGCTTGAGAGCAGAGCACCAGATTTAGATTTTTACAGTATTCAGCTGTATGGTCCTATAGATCGAATGGAAGCCATCATTGATTCCTCTGGCTATGATGGCCCATTGTTGATCACAGAGTGGGGCGCTACGGGATACTGGGAAGTACCCAAAACAGCGTGGGGAGCACCTATTGAAAATCAAAGCTCCAAAAAGGCCGACCTGTACCTAAGCAGGTATCAAAGTGCGATAGTCGGTCAAGCACAACAGGTGATGGGCTCATTCGTGTTTCTATGGGGAAATAAGCAAGAACGAACACCTACTTGGTTTGGGATGCATTTACCAGATGGTACCGAGACGGAAGCCGTAGATATGATGCACTATGCATGGAAAGGAGAATGGCCAGACAACCAAACGCCTAGATTAACAGCGTTGACCTTAGACGGCAAACAGCCATCCGATAATATTAAGCTTATTGCAGGCCAGACTTATACAACCCAAGTAGATATTTCGGACCCAGATAATGATCCTTTGACGTATAGATGGGAAGTCATGGAAGAAAGTAATTCCAATAAAACCGGAGGAGATGCAGAAGTGATTCCGGCAGTCATTGAAGGTTTGTTCATACCTGATGCAGATAGCATCGCTTCATTCCAAGCTCCAGAAACACCAGGTGCATACAGGCTATTCGTTTATGTATATGATGGGAACAACCATGCCGCTCATGCCAATATTCCTTTTTGGGTAGATTAAGTACTTAGGCTAATTACAAGTAGTGCACTAGACAAGATCCTCCGATCTCCGCTACGCTTCGTCGTGGAATGACGGAAGTGGTTATGAAATTACTCTTTGTCGTCATTCCACGAAAGCTGACGCAGGAAGCTTATCGGGGAATCTGGACCGAATACAGATAACACCACCATACAAAGATGGAATGTTGATTCTTTAAAATTGAGAAACTTTAGACGGATAGTTCTAATCAAATAACATCAAGGAAAAAGGAACGAGCAAGATTCCCCGATCTGCGCTATGCTACGTCGTGGAATGACGGAAAGAGTGAAGGAACGGTTAAGATTCCCCGATCTCCGCTACGCTTCGTCGTGGAATGACGAATAAGCCGGCCCGTCATTCCACGAAAGCTGACGCAGGAAGCTTATCGGGGAATCTAATCTGCTACTGTATTTCAACAGAACATTCTTAAAGAAAAAATTCAGATAACTTCATTGATATTATTGCATTTCTTCAACTTTGTCAAATAAATCTTTAAGCTTTGGATTGAATTTTTTGATCAGATCATCTTTCCATTGACGATTCCATTTCTTAATGCGCTTCTCGCGAAATATAGCCTCTTCAATAGAATCGAAAAATTCATAATAGAGCAAGTCCTTACATTTATAATTTGACGAAAACGCAGAACCAACTCCATTCTTATGCTGATAAGCACGTGCATACAGATTGTTTGTTACACCGGTATACAGCACAGTTCTACTTCTGTTTGAAACAATGTATACATATCCGCCTTTTGCTGTCATGTACTCTAAATTAACTCAAAACGGTTAAGATTACTGATCTCCGTTGCACTTCGTCGTGGAATGACGAATAAGCCGGCCCGTCATTCCACGAAACCTGAGGAACGAAGGCTATCGGGGAATCTCGATCTCATATGGAAACCACCACCATACAAAGATGGAATGCTGATTCTTTAAAACTGAGAAACTTAGTGGGATAGTTCAACTCAAATGACATCAAGGAAAAAGGCACGAGCAAGATTCCCCGATCTCCGCTGCGCTTTGTCGTGGAATGACGGAGAGAGTGAAGGAACGTTAAGATTCCCCGATCTGCGCTACACTTCGTCGTGGAATGACGAATAAGCCGGCCCGTCATTCCACGAAACCTGAGGA
>CAYGPP010000235.1:0-463 GCA_964351885.1 uncultured Marinoscillum sp. | reverse complement strand
ACGAAGGCTATCGGGGAATCTCGATTGAATACATTCTAACCCATGGTCTGTGACACACAGACCTTCAAACAACCATCATGATAAGCGTTGAATTTGAAACAGCCCAATTACAAGTGGATTGATTCAATACATGGCTTACTTCTGATACGCTATTTCAAGAATTTTCCATACAAAATCACCCATTTTGGTTTTAACGATCACTTCATCTCCTACAGTTTTATCTAGAAGCGCTTTAGCCATTGGGGAGTCCATAGAGATATAATCTTTATTGCCGATGAGCTCTTCGTAACCGACAATTCGAAATCGATTTTGAAGACCTTTCTTTTCGTTTTTAATTGCTACCCATGCATCAAACTTCACTTTTACTCCAACCATTTATAAATCAGTCTACCTGCCAAGCAAAATGTTAATATTTCAGGGAAGACTGCCCTGTGATCTTTTGAGTTTGTTCACAGAACTACAA
>CAYGPP010000234.1:0-3148 GCA_964351885.1 uncultured Marinoscillum sp. | reverse complement strand
CGTTATAAAAAATATAAGCGCCCCCCGTGCGTCCAGAAATTTCTACCTGCACAGAATACAGATCATCTTTCGTATTGTTCATTTCGATAAATTCCCAACTATCGCCTGTAAAATCTCCAGTTACATACACTCCATTTTCGGTATCAACATTCTCCATGTTCACGATGAATTCAATATTTTTATCCTGCAGTCCGACTGGCATTTGAGAGTAATCATAGCTGTAGTATTCGAAAGACTCTTCTATGACATCATTGTCGTTATCGAAGAATAAATATCTATCATGGCTTGAGCCGGTCTGCCAAAGCGTCTCACACTCGGTATCTACCCAAGCAGGCTCCCAGTAGATAACTCCTAATCCACCACTTTCTTTCACCAGATAGCTCAATTCGGTAAGAAAACTCCTTTGTTCTTCTGGCGTGCAGACCTCCGCTCTCGTATCCATTTGATTGTTTCGCCCAGACCATGGATAACTCACTTCCACTATCATGATTTCCTTCCTGAATTTTTCTTTGAAGTGCTTCACAGCCTCACCAACTTCTCTCACGCTATAGTCTGAGTATTGTGGATAGTAGGATAAACCAATAATATCGAAATTGGTCAGCCCTGCTCCTATGGCATTGTCAAACCACCATTCCACATTATCCGGTTGAGCTATATGAATGATTGTCTGGATATTATACCCGTTGGTTTCGTTAAAATCAACTACCGCTTTCAAACCGTGACCCAGCAATGACACTTGTCTTTCCCAATTGACCGGATTGTTATTAGGGCTACTTTCTCTTAAATCATCGGTCGTTATTTTTTGAAGAATATTTCCATTGGTCTCATTTCCAATCTGTACGAACTCTGGCACAAGGTTTTTAAGTCGAAGTTTTTCAAGTATTTGGTAAGTGTATTTATAGACAGAGTCTGCAAGAATATTGTCATCGTCTATCTCATTCCACTTCTCAGGCCGCCATTGTCGCCCCGGGTCAGCCCAAATATCGGAATAGTGAAAGTCCAGTAATACTTCCATGCCACTTGCCTTGGATCGCGCAATTCCTCTTTCTACATCCTTATAAAAACTGTATCCATTTGTAGAATCTGGATTATGCCACAGCCTATAGCGTATGAGATTAGCACCTTTGGTGCTGAAAATCTCATAAACGTCTTTCTCCTGCCCTCCTTCGGTATAGACTGCTCCACAGTCTTCCATTTCATTGACATACGACAAGTCCGCGCCTAAGTAAAACTCCTGAGCAATAAGATTTGCCCCACAGAGCAGGCAAAACATTGGCGTAAGTAAAACTTTAGAGTACGCGCTTTTCATATCAATATCCAGTGTTTTGTTTCAGATTGGAATTAAGATCTATTTCATTCTGTGGAATCGGATACAATATGTGATGCGACGCTGCAGCTGTAATACCCCTTGCATTTGCTCTTGAGATATACTCACCATGACGAATCAAGTCTTCTCTCCGATAGTTTTCTGCATAAAGTTCCCAGCTCCGCTCATCCAAAATATGAGTTCTTAATTCCTCTTTGGTTGTAAAATCACTGAGCTGAATGCGCTTAGTTGCGTCGTTCTCGAATGCTCTATCTCTTAGTTCATTTATCAAATCAATTGACTCTTGGTTGGGACCATTTTCTTCATTGAGTGCCTCCGCCAAAGTAAGATATATTTCGGCAAGTCTGTGAAGGACGATATCATTCCCAGCATATGCTCCTACTCGATTTTCATCCGCTTGATATTTAGCAATGATTGCCCCATCGCTAATTGTCTTCACATCCCCAGTTACACTGGTGTAAGTTTTCAATAGCTGTGTTCTCCTGATATCTGAAGGATCAAACGTTTCGTAAAATGCATTATGAGCTAAATGACCTCCCCAGCTTCCAGTTACATAATCCGGCTCTGAAGTATGAGCCAACATCGTATTTCCAATTCCTGGCTGAGCTATGCACGGGATGGTGAGTATGATTTCAGGATTCGTTTGGTTCTCCACCGCAAAGATGTCTGCATAAACGGACGAAAGCTGGTAACTCAGAGTAAATACTTCACGAGCAGCTGAAATAGACGCTGACCAATTCTTTTGGTTCAATTGAAATCTTGCCAAGAGCGCGTAAGCCGCCCCTTTGGTAAATCGACCGTAATCCTCTGATGGGTAACTTTCTGGAAGTAGACTTGCTGCCTTTGTCAAATCGTCAGCAACCAATTGTGCAATAGCCGTTGGTTCAGCTTGCGCTGGCAAATCAAGAGGATTTGGATTT
Organism: uncultured Marinoscillum sp.; assembly: GCA_964351885.1. Taxonomy (GTDB): domain Bacteria; phylum Bacteroidota; class Bacteroidia; order Cytophagales; family Cyclobacteriaceae; genus Marinoscillum. The sequence continues at coordinate 901 of CAYGPP010000234.1, read as the reverse complement.
GGCTCGGTAATAAGCGGAATATTACCATATAGACTTAGGGCTTTGCTGTAGAACAACGCTCTTCCAAAATGAGCCTCTCCAAGTACGCGATTACGCATTGCCTCTGATAAGTTATTATTCCCTTCAACATTAAGGATCACATTATTGGCAATATATATCCCTTCAAATAGGTCACCGAACAGGTCTGCAAAGCTTCCGTAGCTTGATGGAGTCAGCACAAAATTGGTAAACCCATTAAAACCGGACCATCTCACAAAGAGCTCATCCGTCTGTGCTTGAGCAAAGTTGAAAACTGAAGTTTGCCCGTATCCAAAACCTCCCCAACCTTCTTGTTGGCCTCCTCCACCTGTCACCGAACCGTCCGCTCGAAGCTTGGCATAAATGGCATTCACACCCTGAACTGCATCATCATCATTTTGCCAAAAATTATTCGACGCAACATCAATGAACACATCCTCTTCGAGTAATGATTCGCAACCTATAGTGCTGATTATTAAGATGGTTGATAGAAGCAATAATCTCATATTATCAATATAAAAGCGCATATCTTAATGTATTAAAAGGTGATATTTAGTCCCAAAGTGTAAGTCTTAGCATTCGGGTATTGTCTGAATTCATCAGTCTCAGGGTCGGTACCGGAGTAAGGTGTAATGGTCAGTAGGTTTTGGGCATCCGCATAGACTCTCAAGTTACTTGCCCACTTCAGGTCAGTGAAATTGTATCCGAAGGTCACATTTCGTAATCGTACGAAAGAAGCATCCTCGATGTAATGACTATTATTGGAGATGCCGCCTACAATCCCATCTACACCGGGAATCGTTCCGTCTGGATTATCTGGCGTCCATCTATCGAGGATGTTTACAGATTTATTGAATCCTTCAGTGATATCATCGGAATCTTC
>CAYGPP010000233.1:0-3165 GCA_964351885.1 uncultured Marinoscillum sp. | reverse complement strand
TTGTAATGGTAATCGGCATTTTCTGAACGATCTCCCAAACTTGCTGCCCAAGTAACCTTTTGGGTAACTTCCCGACGTTCAACTCGCCACAAGTGATCATGTTCATCCCTTAATTTTTGCATGCCTTCAGGTGTAATCATTTGCGAGCGGATAATTTTGGGTAATGTCGATTCTGGGATTTTTCGCCTCATAAGTAGATCTTATTTTGAAAACTTTCGCAAGATAGTAGAATGATGGATAGCTTGTTTTTTGCAGCACAACCAATAGATGATCTAACCTGCTAGTTACAAGCCAAGGTTACTTCACCAGATTCACAAGGTTACACTTCCATAATGATAAAAGCTAAAGAGCCCCTAGTCGGGCACCCCTAGTCGGGCACCCCTAGTCGGGGACGCCTAGTCCACTCTTTTGACGTTTTAGGCAGGAGGGGTGCCCGACTAGGGAAGGAGCGAGGGAATGGCAAATGTGTGCGGACTTATGAAAGGTTATACTTATTCTTTGTTTTGCTATTGTAATCAATTAGTCTTATTATTACACCAATAGTATGATTATGTAAGAAAATTAATATTATGGCTACTATTAGAAAAACAATAACTTTTACTGATCAGCAAGATAAATGGATTAAAGCCCAAATAACTGCTGGAGAATTTACAAATGATAGTGAGTATCTACGTCATCTTGTACGACAAGATCAGTCGAAAAACACCAAATTTTCTACTTTAAAAACTGCTATTGCAAAAGGTCTTGAAAGTGGAATAAGTGATAGCACTGTCCCTGATATTATGAAAAAGGTAGAGGATAGTATGAAAGCAGATGGGCGTCTATAAACTTTCCAAAGAATGTGAGATTGATATTTCAGAAATGTATGAATATGGAATTGAAAAATTCGGATTAGATCAAGCACAAGAGTACTTGATTGGTCTTCATGATCTTTTTCAAACTCTAACAGAAAATTCTGGAATAGGTAGAGATGCATCTGAGTTCTATCCATCTCTAAATCGATTTATATACAAATCCCACATCATTTTTTATCTCCAGTCTGACTCAGAAATATTTATTGTAAGAACACTTAGCCAAAGTATGGATTATGAACGTCATTTGACATGATCATATCCTTGAACCTCAAAATATCAAATTGATAATAATTCACAATTGTCATTCGTTAAAGCATATTTAAAATAAAGCGGATTATGTATCTGTCGATAGCCTGTTACCGAAACGTCGGACCGATAATGTCCTGCGTTATGCCTGCGCGGCGCGGTTAAGTTGCGCCCGGCTTGGGGTTAAGGGGCAGACGGCCAGTCTACGCGACTCAGTCATAGCCTTTTTCGTCCTTTTAAGCATTCACTTCGTTTAAAGAAGCAACGAGCACTCTTTCAGCTTTTTAAGGCAGGGTATTGGGTTTATAAAAAGGTGAATGTGTGCGGAATCAAAACGAAAGAAATTAAATATATTAAAGTATGGCTACATTGAACGATATAAGAAATAGGGTTATTGATAGTTTGATGTCAATTGACAATTCACAATATCTACAAGCTCTTGAGAAAATGATAAAATCATCCAATATCGAACATTCAAAGATTCCATTGACTGAAGATCAAAAGATAATGTTGGCCATGAGTGATGATGATATTTTAAATGGAAAAATGATTGATCAAAATTCACTCAATAAGCAGGAGCTTCAATGGCTAAAAGAAAAATAGTCTGGACACAAACTGCTGCAAGTCAGAGAAGAAATATTTTGCAGTACTGGGTCGAACACAACAAATCAAATGTTTATTTTTTAAAACTTCTCAAAGCCAGTAATTCGAAAACGGAATTAATTGCCAAAAATCCCTAGCCGGGCGCCCCAAAATTTTCAAAGACGCAGATATTCCAGAGACCCGTGTAGCCTCCATGGGACACTTCAGTATTTTCTATAAGTTCAATTCCACAGAAATAATCATTACAGCATTTTGAGGGCGGCCGGCGAGGCATAATAGACAAGACCATCAAAAACTTCTGGATGCATTAAAAAGTACTGAATAGCAATATGATATGATTCTCAATCGTTCATAGCTATTTAATATAATGCTTATTATCGCGAACACTGAATGTGTTCGATAATGTCCTGCGTTATCACTACGCGTGCCGGATAATATAGCTTCGGTTCAAGGTTGGCATTAATAGTTTAGGGTTTGGCCTTTTTTCGTCCTTAAAAGCACTCACTTTATTTCTTGGTACACACGAGCACTCTTTTACTCATACCCACATCCATGCCGCACAGCCTTTGTGAATCTTCGATTTGATATTCCTGCCTGGTCGGCAGACAGGTTTGGCAGGACGGAAGGTTGTGGGAATGGCAAATGTGTGCGGCTATCTTGAAAAGCCTTTGTATGAATTCTTCTTTAGATTTTCAATGTCAGCTAAATCTTGGTCGCGTCCCAATTTCTGTTTATCCAATAAAAGATCTTCTTTAGAAATTATATTGATCCTAATTCCATCTATTTCTCCAACTTCTTTTTTATTGTAACACCGTTTGAAATCCTTATGATAAAATGCTACAAGATTTGGTAGAAAGTCAAAGTGGAACTCATCTAAATTAAACTTGATGAACGTCTTTTTTGGATCAAAAACTATCTTCTCCAATTCAATCTTTAATTCAGGACTAATTTCAGCGATTGATTTAGTGAGCTTGTTGAAATTTTCATTGGTTGCTAAATACCATATATCAATATCATAATCAATGTCTTTTGGTAAGTTTGATGATGGTCTTGGACTTCCATAAAAACTTATAGCTACTCCACCAACAAGCAGATATTCAACTCCATGTTTGTTAAGTGATTGAGATAGATGCTTGATTTTTTCAGCTAGACCTTTCTCCATGTGCTAGGTTTTGTATGAAACTAAGAAATTACTTTCTTGATCTTAGTAATTGACTGAGAAGTTTTTTTCTGACGTAGTTTCTCCGCTTGAGTGAGAGTTCGTTCTACTCGGTCTTTCTTTAACTCATCATAGGAGCTGTATAGTTGTAAAGAAGCCATGAAGCAAATGTAATTATGAAATACTTGGTAATCAAACGCTTAAGAAGCCTAGTAGTTATTTCTTGTAGCAAGAAATATAATTGCTTAAATAGCAATATGATATGATTCTCAATCGTTCATAGCTATTTAATATAATGCTTAT
>CAYGPP010000232.1:0-3202 GCA_964351885.1 uncultured Marinoscillum sp. | reverse complement strand
TGTTGTGAAGATCGTAGGTGAAGAAGTTGATTTTGTGGAAAATAGAATCGGTCTTCGATCATTTCGCTTGGATACTGAAAAGGGTTTTATGCTCAATGGAAAACCAATTGAACTTATTGGGATGAACAGACATCAGCAGTATCCTTATGTTGGAGATGCGGTGCCTAATTCTTTGCATAAGAAGGACATCCAACAACTCAAGGAATTTGGTTTCAATATTGTCCGAACAGCACATTACCCTCAAGATAACGCTCTCCTCGATGCTTGTGATGAACTTGGTATTCTAGCTTATGAAGAAGCACCAACTTGGATCTCTATCTCACAGGACGAAAAGTGGTGGGGGAATTTGGAACAAGCAGCTCGAACGATGGTGCGCAATCACCGCAATCATCCTTCCATTGTCATGTGGGGTGCGGGCGTTAATCATAGGGGATATGTGCCACAAATTCACAATGTGGTGAAGCAAGAAGATCCAATAAGACTTACTGCATCTCAAGGTGCGAGATGGACGGGCTGGCAAGCTTCGGGACTCACAGATATAAATGCCAATATGCTTTATGGACCATTTATCTGGGATCGTTCTGAGCCAATGTTTGCCATGGAGGGGCGTGTAGGGCCGGAGGCAGTCGCACCATTTAAAAATGACGAAATGATGACGGGTCTCATTTCATGGACAGCTCACGCATATTACACCTTTCATCCAACACACGCTAAGTCAGACGATCCTATTGACCGAACTAGAAGCGGTATGATGACGATATTTCGTTACCCAAGGCCGGAGCATCAATGGTATAAATCGGAATTGGTTTCGGAACCTTCCTTATTCATTCACAGCGATTGGGTGGAAGGGACAGAATCTGTGGTGGTTTTTAGCAATGCCGCTGAAGTGGAATTGTGGGTAAATGGAAAGTCAGTTGGTAAACAGAAACCGTCATCCGACTCAGTTTATATAGGACTTGAACATGCTCCATTTAAGTTCAAAGTGAACTATGGAGGGGGTAAAATTTTGGCCAAGGCTTATTTTGATGACGGGACAATTCTTGAAGAGGCAAAACGAACTCCAGAAGCACCTCATAGGATAGTCTTGTGGGCAGATACCGTGGGGAGGACGTTTACTGCAGACGGTAACGACATCCTAATGGTATATGCTAAAGTCGTAGATAAATATGGTGCTACTGTATCGAATTCAGATAATCTGATACAGTTTACGGCAACAGGTGCCACAGTGGTTGGGAATGATATGAATATCAATTCCAACCCAATGTTTACAGAATATGGTGAGGCACCAGCACTTATTCGATCAGGAATTAAGGCAAGTGATGTCAAGATTATTGCAAAATCTAAGGGTTTGAAATCGGCAAGTATCATTGTGAAATTGGACCCAAATATGGAAGATGAGATTGCTCTGAAGGCCAAACCAATTTATGATTTTGAATTGGAAAGAATTGACATAGGAGCCACCGATCAATTGACTCAGTTTGGATGGAATTATTGGAACGGGTCGGACGATTCCCCCACTTCTTATTCCTTCAATAATTTCGACAATGCCAGTGCAAGTTTTTCCACTGGATCAAGTAATGGAATTATTCGTTGGCTTGGCGAAATGAATGTCATTGGAAAGTATGGTTATGCTTATGGTGATGGGGTGATAGGAGTGGATTCAGAAGGGATTAATCTCACCCTAGAGAATCTGCCAAAGGGAACTTATAAACTTAAGACATGGCACCATGCACCTAGAAGCAATTCAGACGAAATGGATCCTAACTTGGAAAAGCTAAAGAGTCTGACTTTGCACAAGCTGCCTTATGAGCGAAATCTGATCATAACTTCACCACAAATGAAAGACTATGCAAAGGTGAATGTAAAAGTATCTGAAGGCCAAAATATGCAATGGGAAGAACCTGCTACCACAGAATTAATCCTGATTTCTGATGGTGAGCAATCAATCATCGTTAATTTCAAGGGTATTGCAAATAAGGGAATATGGATCAATGCGATGGAGTTAACCCAATGGAAATGAATCGAAATACGGTGTTATTAAAATGTGCAATGAGTCTGGTTTTGGTTTTCACATCTGTAGGAATCTTAATCGCTCAAGATATTGATTTTTCCTTTCGAGATGTCTCCCTTTCATTGGAAGATCGAGTGGAGATTTTGGTATCTCAAATGACAGTAGAGGAGAAAATGGGTCAGCTGGTAAACGATGCCCCAGGCGTACCAAGATTGCAAGTTCCATCCTATGAGTGGTGGAATGAAGCGCTGCATGGTGTCGCTAGAAACGGTAAGGCGACAGTGTTCCCTCAGGCAATTGGTTTGGCGGCCACTTTTGATCCCCAATTAGCTCACAAAGTAGCCTCCGCAATTTCCACCGAAGCGCGAGCAAAATATGAAATCTCACAGTCTGTTGGCAATCGAGGGAGGTATGCCGGCCTCACATTCTGGACACCCAACGTCAATATATTTCGAGATCCAAGATGGGGAAGGGGTCAGGAAACTTATGGAGAAGATCCATTTCTTATGTCAAAAATGGGAGTAGCCTTTGTGAGAGGATTGCAAGGGGATGATCCCGTGTATTTGAAGTCTGCTGCGTGTGCGAAACATTTTGCAGTACACTCTGGCCCTGAGGCCGAAAGAATGACTTTTGATGCTTTGCCGAGCAAACAAGATTTATATGAAACTTACCTTCCTGCTTTTGAAGCTTTGGTGAAGGAGGCCAAGGTGGAAGGTGTCATGGGGGCTTACAATGCCGTCTATGGCAAACCTGCTTGCGCTAGCCCTTTCTTACTCCAAGATATTTTGAGAGTGGACTGGGGATTTGACGGGTATGTGGTTTCAGACTGTGGAGCCATTGGAAGGATTTCAAGCGAGCATAAATTTGCAAAAACTCCTGAAGAGGGAGCAGCTTTGGCACTTGAGGCGGGCGTAGAGCTCAACTGTGGTGGCGGCTATGGTAAGTTGAAAAAGGCACTGGATCAGGGTTTGATATCTGAAGCATTGATTCACCAACGAACTTCACAATTATTTAAGACTCGATTCAGACTGGGCATGTTCGATGAAGGTGACCAAAACCCATATGCGTCTTTAGGACCAGAAAATATTCATAGTGAAGATCACGTTGCTTTAGCGCGTGAAACGGCACGCAAGTCAATCGTTTTGCTCAAAAACAAAGAAAACACACGCGGGTTTTCTTTAACTATAGAAT
>CAYGPP010000231.1:0-3211 GCA_964351885.1 uncultured Marinoscillum sp. | reverse complement strand
TTTCGGATCATACAGGAGGGTGTCAGCAATGCGTTGAAACATTCTCAAGGACATAGTATTTCTATAATAGTTTCATTAAAAGAAGACCAACTGACTTTAAAAATATCTGATGATGGAATAGGGTTCGATCAAGAAAAGGCAATATCAATGGACGATCATTACGGATTACAAAACATAAAACGAAGAGCAGAAGAAATAAATTCGACATTAAACATTCACACCTCGGAGAATGGTACCCAGCTAATTATTCAATCAAAAAATAACCCATAAGGATTATTGTTCGGAAACATAATTTTAACCTATTTACCTGCATGGAAATTATCAAAATTGGCATAGTCGATGATAATGTACACCTAGCCAATCAGCTTGTGAATAATTTTTCCTTGTTCAGTCATGTTAGTATTTCCTTGATAGCTAAAAATGGATTAGACCTTCTTGATCAGCTGAAACATTCGCAACCTGATGTAATACTCATGGACGTGCAGATGCCAGAAATGGACGGAATCACTGCCGCCAAAGAGGTCAAAACGCTTTACCCGAAGATTAAAATATTGATGTTGTCGGTGTTTGATCAAGACGACAAAGTCTTCCATTCCATATTAGCCGGCGCATCAGGCTACATATTGAAAGAAGAGTCTCCTATACGGATATTAGAAGCCGTAGAAAATGTGCTTAATGGAGGGGCATCAATGTCATCATTGATAGCTGCCAAAGCCTTGAACCTCATTCGGTTTCAGAATACACAAACACTTCCTCAAAAACCACCATCAGACTTTGGTCTATCCAAACGAGAAATGGAGATCCTCGAACACATAGCCGAAGGAAAAGACTATTTAAAAATTTCCGAATCGCTATTTATTAGTCCAAATACAGTAAAAAAACACATTTCCAATCTCTATGAGAAACTTCACGTCCACTCAAGAGCGGAGGCAGTGAGAATTGCCGTGGAAAATAAATGGGTTTAAAGTCCAACTATTTCATGTTGAACATCAACCCATAGGCTACCATAAACCAGATGTTTTCATTGTCTGGAGAAGGTCTCGTACCGAGCTCCCACTTCAAATAAGAACCATTATTATTGTGGTTTTTGTTTGTCACCATGTAATAAGAGCCAATTCTAAAACCAATAGAGGATTTTCCTAAGGTGCTTTCATCCTTTATATCATACACTGTCCCTGGACTACCCCATATTCCATTGTCCTCAAAAGTTCCCATATCCATCCCTATTCCAAAAAGGACATCCGCGTAGAATTGAAAATAACGAAGTTTGTTGAGCGCTCCATAATCTTCTTCTGTGCTCCTCGCATTCATTTTAAGAGCAGAACGGCTCAACGTTGAAATACCCAAGTATAGTCCTTGGGCAGCGTAGTTTCCTTCAACTGTAAAATCAGACGATATTTTGTTAAACTCAGCGGCATTGTAAGTGAAATTTCCAGTATAATTCATCAACCCTCCTCTGACGAGAATCATCTTCTCAAACTTGAAGTCAGACATGATATAAGTGGTTGTCACGGTAGTGTATCCTACAGATTTAAGTGGGAATTTCTTGGACTTGGTTACATTGGACTTGGTTAGGGGATATTCTGCCCCCAGTTCCATAGTGACAGGTGCTTCAAAAATATTACTAATTATTGACGCGTTTAATAATGCGTTATCATAGTGAGCTCTTAAGTGAACAGGCAATTTTCTTACATATACTTCTCCACCAATATTTAAACCTCCTAATGTTGATTCCATGCTGGAATAGACACTCACATATGGCATAATAGATATATTATTGAAAGATGGATTCTCCTCTATTATTTCATAGCTTATTTTTTGACTAAAAGATGAATAAACAAAAAGAACTGAAATGAAAACTAGGGTGATTTTTAGGTTGGAAGCCATAGCGTAATTTTTATTCCACAAGGTATGGGTGAACGCTTTTCAGCTCAATAACCCATTTGGGTGATTTAATACATATATAAGAACAATATTACCCATTTGGGTTATTGACTTTTCTACACTCTTAGATCAGCTTTAAGGTTCTATCAAAAAAGCTAAAATTATGAAAAGACTTTCCTATTTAATTCTGTGTATCGCGATATCTACAACCACTTTTTCTCAGGTAGAAGTGGGCAAAACTAAAAACACGATAATGGGTAAGGGAAAAATCATTGCGCAGATTGAAAATGAATTGACAATGGATAATTTCTCGATCAATATCAACCTATATGCCTACGGAGAAGATAAAGGTGGAGGTATGGGAAGTTCAACTACCTCTACCGTAGGAGTACGAACACACTTATCTGAAGTGGATGAACCTCTAGCGCAAGAGATATCAAATGAAGCTTACGCCTACTTCGTGAAATCATGGAGTGAAAGAGGTATTGAGTTAGTTGTACCTACCAAAGAAGAAATCGAAGAATCTAAAATCTACTCTAAAGCAAATAAAAAGGGGAAAGCATCAATCAATACCGGAGGAACTAAAGAGAATGCGGCAAAAAAAGAACACAGCATAATGGCATGGCCAAATGGAGTGAATATCGCCTCTGCCGGAGAAGGTCCCACGGCTAAGTCTGGAAATTATCAAGTAATGATGTGGGAATTGCTGGCTAAAGATGCAGGTTATACCTCATTCAACAGCTCCATCAATTTTATGTCATTCAAGACAGCCAAACTGGGCACTACCGCTTCTGTAACTGCGCTTCCTCAATTAACGGCTGCCAATACACTCACAGCAGGAAAATGGATGAAAAACAAAGTTGGGGGCTATATAGGAAATAATAGCCCAGAAGGAACTGAAGACTTTTTTACGGAAGTGGACAAAGATGGATTTGACTTCTTAGGTTCTAGTTCGAATGACTGGAACTATATCGCAGACAAAGCAAAATTTAAGGCCAACACAATGGAATTGATTAAAAAAGGAATGGATGCTCTTTTTGCCGATTATGATGCGGTAGTAGCAGAAAATACAAAATAGGCAAAGCACCCTCTTCATCCGGCTATAATATTAAGCAGTTCTTAAACGAACTGCTTTTTTTATGGCTTAAAAATGGTATTCGACAGCAAAAAAGCAAGCGTTGGAACCAAAAAACAGAATCCCCGTGAATCTACGCTACGATTTCGAACCACGGGGTTCTCATCCCCCAATATAGGGCATAAAAAAACCCAGAATCTTTCGAATCTGGGTTTTGGTAGTGGGCGCTGAGGGATTCGAACCCCCGACCCC
>CAYGPP010000230.1:0-3231 GCA_964351885.1 uncultured Marinoscillum sp. | reverse complement strand
GAATATGCTACAGCAGTAATTGGAAAGTGGCATGTGAGCTTCGCCGCAGAACTGAACGCTCCTGATGACTTTGGTATTGATTACTATTCTGGAATTCACCTTGGGGCTGTGCCTGACTATTACGATTGGACACAGACGAGTGGCGGCACGCAGCAAAACATTACAACGTACGCCACCACTCATTTCGTAGATCAATCGATCGACTGGATTGGACAGCAGTCAAAGCCTTTCTTTATATGGCTAGCTTTCAACGCTCCTCATACCCCTTTTCATCGACCACCTTTGGAACTAATATCTGATAAGTCACTGTCTGATAATCAATCCGAAATAGACAACAACCCTCTGCCTTACTACCTCGCCTCAATCGAAGCAATGGATACAGAAATAGCAAGATTGATTACATCATTAACTCCAGAGCAAAAAGAGAACACTTTGTTTGTATTCCTTGGGGATAATGGTACGCCACCAAGCGTTGCACAAGCTCCATTTGGTAGAACAAAAAGTAAAAACACGCTATATCAAGGAGGAGTCAATACACCATTGATTGTCTCAGGCAAAGGCGTATCAAGAAAAAATGAAGTAGAAACAGCCTTGGTGCAGGCCCCTGACATGTTCGCTACGCTAGCAGATATTGCTGGAGCAGGAGGTGAAAAGCATGAAGATGGAATCAGCATCAAACCACTCTTCACTGATGCTGATGCATCCAAAAGAACCTACACCTATACAGAACAGTTTGAAAACAACAATCCAACGAACGATGGCTATACGCTCCGAAATGAGCAATACAAATTCATCCAGCTATCTAGAGAAGATGACCTCTACCTACTCTTTGACTTAGTAACTGATCCGTTTGAGGAGAATGATCTCTTAGAAGGGAATTTATCATCAGAAGCACAAAGCAACTTTGATGCCTTGAAGGCAATTAAGGACGGTATTCAGTAATTATCGAGAACAATTTGTAAAGCTTGGTTATGATTTATGGCCAAACAATATTCGTAAACTACCCATTACTCAGCCTATCATTCGGTTTTCGGAGCTTAGTTTAGAAATATCAAATTCTGCAAGCTTGACTGATATTGCTCGATCATCTATTAAAACTCGGTTTCTTCGCGGTGTTAAAACCCAAAGTAATACCCACAATAGAACCATCTTTCTGGGGTGAGAAAAAGACATTAATCGGGATGTTGAGATATCCAGACTGAAAAGTCTTCCCAAAAGCAATGATCATACCTATCGAAGGACGCAGTGAACCTCGGCTATCTAGCAACTCCATGACTTTTGCATCAGGGGGAGTCACTTGGTTATCGCTCACCAAAACCCATCGGCCATTTTGGTAGTAGCCTTCTCTAGTCTTAACTATTCGTACAACAGGCCCAAGTCCGAATTCTAGTCCGCTTTTATTGAACCTGAAGCCATTAAGAAAAGTGATAGAAGGAATCATAAAACCACTTTCTAATCCGTTGATCGCTGGAATGACCTCCACCAAAGCCTGAAAATCGCCAGAGCTGAGGTATTGCCTCTCAAACTGGTAACCAAACATGGAGCTAACTTGAAACATATTATAACCACCTTCTGTCTTCGCAGAAGTCAACCTAGTGCCATTTCTTCCGGCCATAAACGAGCCACCCATCCTTGGACCGTTTAGGTTAACCGTCGTTTTCATCGTAGTGATAGGTAAGCTGTAGTTAATCAGCAGATCCACTAAATGAGCGTCATTTTCAATACCTAGCAAATCATTCAACGAAATCATACTCATCGTCTGAATCTCAGCCTGAGCATTGAGATACTCCATCACACTGGCCTTCTCCACTCTTTTACTTTTCACATCAACCAGTCGGAGGATCAGCACGATTTTATCCCCATAGAGTTCCGCACTTCCGGTAAGCATCTTATCTGCCTTGAGCAGATTACCTGTATTGATCAAGGCATTCTTACCAAAGCAATTCATAGGGTCTATTTGGTTTAATTCCAGTGCATCTGCTACATCGTATCTATCGAGTACCTCGAAGAGATTAATTTTCTCCAGTTCCAAGCGCACTATGTTGGCCATAGTAATATTATCTGTTTCAAGATTTCTGGTATCAATGCTTATCAAAGCAACAGTCGGCTTTTCTTGGGCACTGAGATTGACTAAAAGACCAAGGATTAGACTGGCTTTAATGGCTATTTTTAGGATTGAATTTTTCATGGTTATCGTTTTTGATTAGCCAAAGCTTATCTAACCAAAGGGTGAAAAGAAACGGGTGTTTATTGATCTAATTCAGATGGTACGGAATAGTGCAAAACTGCCGAGCTAATGCTCTCACCCCTAAAAAGAGAACTGATTATCACAAACGGAGGTCAATGATTGGCGATATATGCAATTAGTTTTGCATTAACTTGCAATAAATGCAAATCTCTTTTTGGGCGATTGGAAATGAAACAGACAAAACAGATTCAATTTTTAGATAACATCCAAAAAACAAGCAACTCAAACATTGCTTTTGTGAATGAATTGGCCGATTTATTGGCCATAAGTAATGATAGTGCTTACAGAAGATTGAGGGGAGAAACATCGCTTACTTTTAACGAAGTAGGTACGCTATGTAATCACTACAAAATCTCTTTTGATGCTTTCAACAGTACACCCGACACTGCAATTGTTCCATTCAGATACAGGACACTGCTAGGCTCGAAAGAGAACTTTATCCAATACCTGAGTGAGTTATGTGATGAGATGGATCGAGTCAAGGATGCTAGATCAGACGACAAACACATCATATACGCTGGCCAGAGCCTACCCATATTTCATTACTTCAAATTCCCTACGCTCACTAGGTTCAAGACATTCTATTGGTTCAAATCCATAATGAACGTGGATAGTATTCAAGAAGAGGTTTTCTCACCAGAGATCATAGAAGATGAGATAGTCGCACTGGGAAATCGGTTATTCAAATCATACCTCCAAGTACCATCTACAGAGATATGGGTTGACTCAACCATCATGGGAACGCTCAATCAAATTCAATTCTATTGGGATTCGGGGATGTTCAGAAAAAAGGAAGACGCGCTAGCCGTATGTGCGGATGTGAGTGCTTTGATTGAATATGTTAAGAGACTATGCGTCATAGGCGAAAAGCAAGATGATTTTGATAATCCAACCATCAAGGGCGAAAAAATGCAGCTGTACTACAGCGAGATAGAGATAGAAAAAGTGAGCGTTTTGGTCAGACTGGGTGGTGTAAGTAGAAT
>CAYGPP010000229.1:0-3359 GCA_964351885.1 uncultured Marinoscillum sp. | reverse complement strand
ATGATCCAATTCATGATATATGCATCAAAGAAATAAAGGGCGATATAGAAGGATACCAAAAGTGTCCCGATCAAAATCCCTAACCAACCTTTATTGTTGAGTGCATCATTGAAAATACCATTGTTCTTAATACCTGGTGTACCTGACAGTTGCACTTGGGGTAAGAGGTACATCAGCGCGCCAATTGTCCCTAAGATGAAAGTAAGGAAGAAGAAAAGGCCTGTTCGCTCTACGAGTGAGCCCTGAGTAGCAGCACGGGTAAGAGATGAGGTGTAATTGTCATAAATCACCTTATCCCAAAGCTGTTGCTCGCGCATCGCTTTGTTGACTTTAGCTACAGCTGCATCTACAGCATTCACGAACGGAATACTGAATGAAAAATCCTTGTCAATGATCTCATCGAACGCTGGACGTAGGGTTTCGTGATGCTCTGTCTTGACCACCGATTGAAAAGTAACTTCATCCAATTGATAGCTAGAAAAGAAGAATAGCGATAGGAACAATCCCAGTGAAAAGAGGAAAATAACTAAGCCTGTGAGTCTGATTAATTTCATAAATATCAAATGCTTATAAGTTGTAACTCAACTAAATATTTTTTCTAAAAATCCTTTTTTACGAACACTGATTGTAGCGTCAGGAAACTCAGTATTGTATTGTTCCTGAATAGATCCTTCCCAATGCGTGAAAAATTCAGGATCAAAATTTGCCTCAGGTAAGTGCTTCATAACAAATTGCAAATCACGTTTTTCGTTGAGCCACTTATCCCATGTTTCATGTCGATTTCTTATGCCAAATAGGTTTACTCCTTTTACCTCCATGCTGGTTTTGTTATAAACAATAGTGATACACTTCCTACCATCCGTACATCGCCAATGAAAGTACCCACAATCGTCTGGACATTCAGGAAGCACCGTTCCGTAAGTCTGGTATTCGATATCGAAAAATTTCGCTGAGTTGAACCAAATTCCAGGTCTATAAGTGGTAGTATTTCCAGTCACCGTGTGCGCTACTGTTTCTCCCATCATTCGACCTACGTACCACACCGCCTCAATCGCTCTTCTGCCAGAAGGTAGGTTTTTGAGTTGAGCACAATCACCAACAGCGTAGACATCTGGGACGTTGGTTTGTAGATTTTCATCTACGAGTATTCCACGATCAGTTTCGAGACTTGTTCCTTTGAGTAGGTTGATGTTTGGGCTAACTCCCACAGTCAACCCAACAAATTCACAATCAATTACTTCTCCTGATTTGGTCTTGATTCCTTTTACTGCACCACTTCCATTATCTAAGATTTCATCTAATTCCGTTTCCTTTCTTAGATCAATGTGATTTTCGGCCAAATGATTGTTGATCATGGTAGCTTCTTCTTGCGGTAGGACGTTACCCCAGAAGTGTTTTTCACGAATGAGATAAGTGACTTTGATATTTCTTGAATGAAGCATTTCGGCCATCTCTACACCGATCAATCCACCCCCAAGAATCACTGCACTTTTCACCCCTTTTGTATTTTCTTCCATCAACTCCAGATCTTGGAAGTTGTAGAGCCCCTGCACACCTTTCAGATCCTGACCGGGCCAACCAAATTTATTAGACTGACTGCCAGTGGCTAGTATGAGTTTATCATAGGCAATCTTCTCACCATTCTCAAAACCAAGATTTTTCTCACTGAAGTTGAACGAAGTGACCCAGCCTCTTTTTAGCTCAATACGATTCTTTTCCCAAAACCAGTCTTCGTATGGTTTGGTGTTTTCATACTTCATATGACCCATGTAGATATACATGAGGGCCGTCCTACTGAAGAAATGATCCGTTTCACCACTAATGACAGTGATTTTGTGATCACTCAATTTTCGAATGTGTCTTGCTGCAGTGATACCAGCAATGCCATTGCCAAGGATAACTATATGCTCCATTGTTTGATTATATTATGATCAATCTAGCGAGATAAGGATTATTAACGAGGCATGATTGTTGACGAGTTCATGCATTGTCAAGGATTTGACAATTGATTCATCAAATTAATCTTTAACCGAGCTTATTCGTATTTAAGTTAAACCATTCACTCATGAAATATCTAATAGTTCTCTTAATGTCTTTTTCAATTGTGTCGCTAAAGGCACAGTCTTTCTTTGATAGGGCGGATGCCTTCTTTGCTGAGAATGTCAAAGATGGGAGGGTAGCATATGCCTCGATCAAGGAGAATCCCGCCACTCTGAATGCGCTAGTCCAAGAGATTGCAAAGTTGGATTTGTCCAACAAAAGAGTTTCGGGTGATTTCATGAAGGCATTCTACATCAATGCTTACAATATTTTGGTCATTAAGCAAGTTGTAGACCTATATCCTATTTACGGGCCGCTCAAGGTAGATGGCTTTTTCACCGGGATAAAAAACACTGTAATGGGTCAGGAAATGACACTTGACGAATTGGAAAAAGGAAATTTATACGTCCAGTTTCCAGATCCGAGGTTGCATTTTGTTCTGGTATGTGCGGCTAAGGGTTGTCCGCCTGTTGGTGGTTTTAGCTATAAGCCCGACAATTTGGAGAATCAGTTGACAGAGCGAACGAAAGACGTTTTGAACTTAGACTGGTTTATTAGAGTTAATGGAAAGAAGACAGAAATTTCCCAGCTTTTCGACTGGTACACCAAGGATTTTGGCGATTCTAAGGAGTTTATCAATAAATACAGAACTAAAAAATTAACAGAATCTTCAAAGATTAGTTACTATGAATACGATTGGTCTTTGAATAACCAATAGACATTGATGGGTTACTGATAGATTAGGTTAGGTTTTAATTGCCCCATCAAAGAAGCCCCGTTTGGATCAGCGGGGCTTCACTTTTTTATTGTCTTTCCGAACAATAGGCAAATCTTTGTGTTGTAGCAACCGATTAAGATTTACTCTAACAAAACCATGAGGAAGACATTTTTTTACACCTTACTTTTTATCTCATTTATTGCTTCATCTCAAAACGACAAAACCGGCTCACTGTCAGGATATGTCAAAGACTCCAAAACGGAGGAGCCGCTTATTGGTGTGACAGTAAAAGTTCAAGGAACTTCTATAGGAACTGTGACGGATTTTAATGGTTTCTATACCATCCAAAAGATTGAACCAAGCACCTATGTAATTGAAGCATCATACATCGGATACAAAACCCAGAGCAGATTCAATGTAGTGGTGAGATCTGGTGGTAGCCCGGATCTGAATATTGACTTAGAGGAATCAGCAACAGAACTTGAAGGAGTGGTCATTACTTCCAATCCATTTGAAACTTTGGAGGAGACACCACTTTCGATTCAGAAATTATCCGCCGAGGAAATAGCAACCTATCCAGGTGGAAATAATGATATTGCCA
>CAYGPP010000228.1:0-3365 GCA_964351885.1 uncultured Marinoscillum sp. | reverse complement strand
AAATAGAGGTTTCATCTTCTAGGTATTTCTAATCTGAAACTATTTGTAATTAGTATTCAGAAAGACAAGCCGCCACTTGAATTCGAAAACTAAAGATGAAAATGGAATTATGTCAAATGGATATTTCATAGATCCATATTATAAACGCTCTAAAACCACTATTATACTATGTCAAGGTTAGTTATTACCCTCACACTTATCATTTCATTACTATTCACTTTTTCTTGCGAGGAAAGTGATGCAGTCAGTTCAGATCCTTCTGATCTATCACTAGATGTTGTCATTTCCGAAGACGGCTCTGGTCTGGTATCAGTAACTGCAAGTGCAATTAATGTAACTCAATTTTCCTTTCACTCAGGAGAAATTGATTCAGATACAATTATCAATACAACAGGTGAATTTGATTACACCTATTCTCTTACGGGGTTATACGAGTTGGACGTTCTAGCCTATGGTGAAGATGGACGTTTCTTAAAAGAATCAAAAAATATTAGTGTTCAAGTGGGTGAGGAAACTGGCCCTATCGATGGAGAAGACGGTTACGTTA
Source organism: uncultured Marinoscillum sp. (assembly GCA_964351885.1). Taxonomy (GTDB): domain Bacteria; phylum Bacteroidota; class Bacteroidia; order Cytophagales; family Cyclobacteriaceae; genus Marinoscillum. Next base: position 2,818 of record CAYGPP010000228.1, on the reverse strand, counting down.
CTCCATTATCTTATGAAGGCATGAAGTTAATCTGGCAAGATGAGTTTAGTGGGAATTCGTTAAGCTCGGCCAATTGGAATTATGAAACAGGCCGAGGTAGTGGGGGCTGGGGAAATAATGAGCTACAATTTTACAAAACTCAAAATACTACGGTGGCCAATGGTTTCTTGACGATTGAGGCCAAAAGAGAAGCAGAAGGTGGAGCGCAATACACATCTTCTAGATTGACCACTCAAAACAAATTTACTTTCCAATATGGCAGGGTAGACATCAGAGCTAAGATGCCGAAAGGTCAAGGTCTGTGGCCAGCACTTTGGATGCTTGGTGAGAATATTACCACAGTAGGGTGGCCGAAATGTGGAGAAGTAGATATCATGGAAATGATTGGTGGTGGTGCTGGTAGAGACAATACTGTTCATGGCACCCTTCACTGGGATAACGATGGTCAGAAAGCTGATTTTGGTGGCAGTAGACCGCTGCTTGTTGGTAATTTGAGTGATCGATTCCACGTTTATACTATTACATGGGATGCCAATACCATCAAATGGTTTATGGATGATATCCAGTATCATGCTGCTGATATTTCATCAGGTCCCATGTCTGAATTTCGCGATGATTTTTTCTTCATATTCAATGTAGCAGTAGGTGGCGACTGGCCTGGAAGTCCAGATGCGGCTACTGTTTTTCCTCAGCAAATGAATGTGGACTATGTTAGGGTTTTCCAGCCCGAATAATTTTTTTGTTTAACAATTAATAATTCTAACAAATGAAACAACTTCTACTTCTATTACTTCTAGGATTTACCTGGAGCATACAAGCACAAGAAATGACCGTTAGTGGTGTGATTTCAGAGGGCGAAACTGGGGAAACATTACCCGGAGTGACTGTTATAATAAAGGGAACATCAACAGGTACTGTTACTGACTTTGATGGGAACTACAGACTGAGTGTCGGGTCTGCCGATGTGTTGGTCATATCTTTTCTTGGTTTCGAAACGCAAGAGATAACAGTCGGTAACCAGACTGAAATTAATATTCAACTCGCGACTGATATCGAGCAGCTCGAAGAAGTTGTAGTTATTGGTTACGGTACTCAGAAGAAAAAGGTACTGACTGGTTCAATAGCTAGCGTAAGCTCTGAAGACATTACTTCAACTCCAGTAACTAGAATTGAGCAAGCCCTACAAGGACGTGCTGCTGGAGTTCAGGTACAAAGTCAATCAGGCCAGCCTGGAGAGCAACCAAGTATTAAGATCAGAGGTATTGGAACAGATTATAATTCAGAGCCTTTATATCTTGTTGATGGTTTGGCTGTCAACAGTATTGACAACTTGAACCCTGGAGATATTAAGTCTTTAGAAGTTCTGAAGGATGCGGCCTCTTCATCTATATATGGTGCGAGAGCGGCTAATGGAGTGGTATTGATTACCACTAAAAGTGGAGGAGACGGTAAAACGTCAATTACGTATGATGGTTATTACGGGATCCAAAATGCGGCAAAAAAAGTGGATCTTTTGAACGCTCAGCAATATGTCGATCTTATGGCCGAAGCAGGCTTGGAGAATATCTTCGGTGAGACGTTTGATCCAAATCAGATTCCAGCTAATGATACAGATTGGCAGGATGTACTTCTGACAGAAAATGCACCAATGGAAAGTCATCAAATTTCGATATCCGGTGGTACTGATAAAGCAGGCTTTTCGTCGAGTGTTTCGTACTTCAATCAAGAAGGAATTATTGGTGGGGATAAGTCAAGTTTTGAAAGATATACTGCACGTTTGAACGGTAATTACAAAGTCACAGAATGGTTGAAGTGGGGAAATACATTCTCTTACGCTCATGTAGAGACAAGAGGAGTTACTAGTAATGGTTCGTTTAACGGATCCTATGGTAGTGCTCTGAACATGGATCCTTTGACTGCAGTATTCGAACGTGACCAAGATTTACTTGCAAGTGATCAATTGCGATATGGTAATAATCCATATGTTAGAAATGGGGACGGAGTAGCTTATTCAATTTCCGAAAATGTAAGAGGTGAGGTAGTAAACCCATTAGCTAGATTAGAACTACTTAATCAGGTGGTGACGAAAGATCAAGTAATGGGTAGCATATTTGCTGAAATTGAACCTATTGAAGGACTAAAATTGAAATCCAATTTTGGTGTGGATTTGAGCTATCTGGAAATTGGTAGTTTCTCGCAGCAATTCTATTTGAACAGTACAACGAACTTCACCAATGCTCCTGGTGTATCGAGTAGTATTCAGCGTGATGTTGCTTACCAAATGGAGAATACGGCGATTTATGAAAAACGTATTGGACTTCATAAATTAAATTTTCTGGCGGGTATGTCTACTCTGGTAAATCAAGGAAGGTTTGTCGGTGGAAGTGGTCAGGGAATTGATCCAACCAATCCAGATGTGGTTTACTTAAGTCTGACAATAGATTCTACTCAGAGGACAAATGGATTCGAATATGAAACATTAAGAGCTTCTGTATTTTCCAGATTCCTATATGATTACGATGATAAGTATTCTTTTTCAGCTACATATAGAAGAGATGGTTCCTCTAATTTCGGAGCGAACAATCGATTTGGAGACTTCTGGTCTTTTGGAGCGAGTTGGGTCGTTAGTGATGAAGCTTTTTTCCCGGATTTACCATTTATGAGCTTCTTCAAGGTGAGAACATCTTGGGGTCAGAATGGTAATGATAGAATTAGACCATTTGCTTTCGCTGCGGTTGTGGATTTCAATATTGCCTATAATCTCGCCAATGGTGCTGCTCCTGGTGCTGTTCCTTCATATGTTGAAAATCAAGATATC
>CAYGPP010000227.1:0-3435 GCA_964351885.1 uncultured Marinoscillum sp. | reverse complement strand
TTGAATGGGATTGAAGATGAAGCAGGAGCTAAACGTGTAGAAGAGCTTACTAAAGATGGAATTACTGCATCGTATTACGGTTTTGATGTGACGAATGATGAGGCAGTAACTTCAAATATTAAAGCAATAGGAGAAAAGTACGGTAGGATTGATGTTTTGGTAAACAATGCCGGAGGATTAGGAGGTAGATCGAGGTTTGAAGAAATGACGACTGAGTTTTACAGGTTCGTTATGGCATTAAACCTAGATTCTGTATTCTTTGCTTCTAGAGCAGCCATCCCGTTCCTTAAAAAGGGAGAAAACGCCACAATTATCAATTATACATCGAATGCTGGCTGGAATGCTGGTGGACCTGGAGCTGGGGTATATGGTACTTCTAAAGCTGGAGTTCATGCAATTACAAGAGCGCTAGCTAAAGATTTAGCAGAATATGGAATCCGAGTTAATGCTGTGTCTCCAGGAACCATTGATACTCCATTTCATGCTCAGATCAAATCGACCAAGCCAGAGGTTTTTGCATCATGGAAGAATAACATCATGTTAGGAAGATTGGGTCAACCAGAAGAAGTAGCTTCTGTTGTGTCTTTCCTAGCAAGTAAGGATGCAGCTTTTATCACAGCAGAGACCATCCAAGTAGGTGGAGGTCAAGCTCTAGGGATATAACCATAGGAATGCAAAGGTCAAGTTTTATACTGGCTTTTGATCAATAGGATTAGGTCAGTTCAAAAGATTCTCCTTAAAGGTGATTTCTTTAAAAAGAGCTGACCTACTTTTCTTTATGCTACAGGCAAGTGCCAGTATCCATAGTCGATGGAATGGTAGATTTCACCTACTTTTCAGCAAGCTGAAAATTAGTGGCTTCACACCAGGAGTATTACTTATGTGGCTTTTAAACTGATCGAGGCTTGAACATTGTTACGGTTCAGGGTGTTCATTGCTAGTAGATTAAAAGATGAAATTTTTTAACGGTAACGTGATTTTATTATGACAATTCGTCAAAACATTTTCTCACTTCACATGCAAGATTTATTGCGTATCAAGCTTTGCTTGATCATTTGTTCTATGGCATTTTTTAGTCACGCTCAAACTCGATTTGATGTTTCATCAGAGTCGGAGTTTTATGATGTTCGCGATCAGGCCAACGCTGGTGATTCGATTGTTTGGGAAGCAGGGTTGTACAAAGATGTTTTCCTTGTGATCAATAGACCCGGCATAATCGTTATAGCTGACAGTCCTGGATCTGTTGTGTTTACTGCGGGATCAAAAGTAGATATAGAGTCTGACGGTGTGGTTCTTTCGGGATTTCAATTTGTGGGTGGTGATATAGGTACGGATAATGTGATTAGAAACTACGGGAGCGATGTGCTCATTACGCAAATCAATATTAAGAGCTACGAAAGTTATAAATATCTGATTGTTGATGAAGATTCACGTAGAACAACCATTAGTCACTGTAATTTTGAGAGTAGAGTGACTGTGGCAGATCAAAATATCTTATCTATACTGGTAGATAATGAGCCAGGCTATCATAAAATTCAATATTGCTCATTCAGAAATTTTCCTGGTAATGGTAATGATGAAGGGGTCGAGCCTATTCGTATTGGAGTAAGTAGTCAGTCACATTTAGATAGCCGAACGATTGTGGAGTATTGTTATTTTGAGAACTGTGATGGGGATGGAGAAATCATTTCCTACAAGGCGGCACAGAATGTAATGAGATACAACACGTTTATCAACAACACAAAAGCGGAGTTGGTTTTGCGTCATGGAGATGATGCGGTTGTATATGGTAATTTTTTCCTGAACAACATGGGAGGCGTTAGGGTGCGTGAAGGACAAAACCACTTCATTTACAACAACTACTTTTCTGGAATCACCAGACGTGCCATATACTTGCAAAATGAGTCCTCAGATCCTTTAGATTCCATTCATATATACTTTAACACCATTGTCGACTCTGAGGAAGTGTTGTTGAATGCATCAGGTAGTAATCCTCCACAACATGTTGTTTTCGCAAATAATATTTTTGCCAGTCCAAGAAATAGATTATTAAGTACCCCAACGGGGAATGAGCTATGGTTGGGAAACATATCAATAGGAGAGCTTGGTATGGATCGTCCATCTGGGATTACAGATGTAGATCCGCAACTGATTGAAAATGGCAGTGGTTTTTATCAAATCAATTCTGAAAGTCCGGCAATTGATGCTGCAGTCTCTGGTTTTCCACCCATTCCGTCAATTGAGGGTTTGGAGTTTGATGACCTGAAACTAGACCTCATGAAGCAATCTAGACCTGATGAGTTAGATCAAAAGGATGTTGGAGCTACCGAATTTCCAAATGTATTGGATGTAATGCCACATGCGACCTCATTCAATACAGGAACTTCCTATTCCAATGATTTAGAAGGCAGGTTTTCAATCGCTACGTCTGTAGTTAGCCAAGGCAGTGTGTCCATTTCTCCGGAAAAAGATCTGTATGCCTTTGGCGAGATCGTTACGCTTAGGCCTGTTCCGGATGATGGTTATAAGTTTTCCAAGTGGAGTGGTGATAAGATTGGATCAGATAACCCTAAGCGTTTTGGGATGGTTGAAAATTTGAATATTGTTGCAGAGTTTTCATTGATTCCTGAAGATCCGGATCCAGAACCTGAGGAACCTCTCAATCTAAAGGATGATTATACCATAGACGTTTTTCCCAATCCATCCAGTGATCGTATAAGCGTGTCACTTCCTGCGGGAAGTCCTTCTCAGGTTGATGTTTTCATTCATGATATTAATGGTAAAATCGTGATTTCGCGAAGTTTTTCAACAATTGATCAGTACCTGGAAATAGATATTTCTAAGCTTTCATCAGGGACCTATTTTTTATCCATTCCAAATGTGCCGAATGGTCTATCGTCGGACGTTAAATCTGTTTTTAGAATTTTGAAGGATTGATTTTCAATCAAAAAAGCTCAGAAAAAAAGCTTAATTCTAAATGACTACAATCCAGCTGCAGTTTAGTGACCGTGTGGTCCATTAATTAGTTTGTTTTCGCCGAGTGAGAAATTCAAAATATCTGCCAAGTGATTTTTCATAGCTTGCTCAGCTCCTTCTACATCTTTATTCTCAATAAAAGTCAAGATTTCATAGTGTTCTTCTAAAGCTGTTTTCGTTCTATTACCACCGCACACGTCATTCTCGGTAAAATACGTCATGATATCTGGAGTAACAATTAACATCAATGATTTCAATACTGGGTTTTTGCTAGCCTCTGCTATTTTCAAATGAAAAAGCAAGTCGTATTCCACAGAATCTTTTCCTTCTTTTATAGCGTGTTCATAGTCTGACAATGCATTTGAAATGGAGATCAAATCATCATCGGTTCTTCTTGCCGCTGCAAAACGGGTCGATTTTGTTTCTAAAATAAAACGAGTTTCTACTAATGCATGAAAG
>CAYGPP010000226.1:0-3511 GCA_964351885.1 uncultured Marinoscillum sp. | reverse complement strand
AAAGTTCGAAGAAGAATTGAAATTGACCAAAACCACCAAGGATTCCCTCAATTCTCTTCTCGATCTCTACGTGGGCAAAGAGGACAAACGTCAGGGAATCACAGCCGATCAAACCGAACATGTCAATTACTACTATGGCAATGCATTGTTTTACTTAGACAATGGCACCACCGCTCCTACTAATACAGAGGAAGAACTTGTGCAGAAATTCAATCAAGTGATGAATGCTGCAAATGAGAAAGCTGATAATTACCTCTCTGAAGACTGGATTGGTTTCCGCGAAAAGATGAGTGAACTAAATTTAAGCCCGTTTAAAGACTAGGATTATCGTTTTTCGGAAATCTAAATGCGATAAATTAGCCATATGAAAATAGCAATAATTGCGCATGATGGTAAAAAGGCTGATATGGTGGCCTTTCTGTTGAAATACAAAGAATGGTTAGGAAGAGTGTCTCTCATTTCCACAGGGACTACAGGGTCGCATGTGGAGCGAGCCGGTCTTGAAGTACACAGATACTTATCTGGTCCACTCGGAGGTGATGCGCAAATAGCAGCAGAAGCAGCTGAGAAAAAGCTCGATATGGTGATTTTCTTTAGAGACCCGTTGGATAAGCATCCCCACGAACCTGATGTACAAATGCTGATGAGAATATGTGATGTGCACAATATTCCTTTGGCAACCAATCCTGCCGGTGCTACCTTGATGATGGATGCATCGCTAAAGCAAATTGAACTAGATGAGTAGATTTTTGAACGACATTTTAATTTTGGCTCAAATCAGATTCATAGAATAATTTTGGTAGTGATTCAAATCAGGTTGACAAGAACCTAACCCCAAAAACCAATAACCATTCTATACCATCAAAGCTCCTGCAATAGCGGCTGTCATCATGGTAGCCATTGTAGCGGCGAATAAGGCTCTCAAGCCAAGCTTAGAAATATTTCCTTGTTGTGTTGGGGCCATTCCTCCTATTCCTCCTATCTGGATAGCAATTGAGCTGAAGTTGGCAAAACCACAAAGCGCATATGTCGCGATGACAATTGACTTGGCATTGAGCGTTCCTGCTGCTACGAATTCAGAAAGACCTAGATAAGCAACGAACTCATTAACAACTACTTTTTGTCCGAGTAAGCTTCCTACTTGAAGCGATTGGCTCCACTCTACTCCTATGAGGAATGCGAATATTCTAAAAACCTGACCGAGTAAATACTCTAATGAAAAGCCATCGAAGCTGCCATTAGTTGACGCTATGATCATGGCATTTAAACCCGTAACGTCTCCTATGGCCATCAAAATGTAATTCACAGCGGCAATCAGCGCTATAAACGCCAAAAGCATCGCACCAATATTTAGTGCCAGCTTTAAACCTTCTGAAGCTCCTCTCGCTAAGGCGTCTATAAGATTAACTCCCATGGTGTCGGAAGACACTGTCAAGTCCATGTTGATGCTATCCCTATTTAACTCTGGGAGCATAATCTTAGACATCACGATAGCTGCCGGAGCATTCATAATAGATGCACTAAGTAAATAAGCAGCAAATTTTTCTTGAGCTACAGGATCACCTCCTCCTAAGAATGCAACGTATCCAGCCAAAACACCCCCCGCGATGGTTGCCATCCCTCCTGTCATCAAGCACATAAGTTCGGAATTGGTCATCTTCGCCACAAAAGGACGAACCAACAGAGGTGCTTCTGTCTGACCTAAAAAGATATTTCCTGCTGCTGATAAAGATTCAGCTCCCGAGAGTTTCATGGTCTTGGACATTATCCACGCAATCCCTTTGACTATCCATTGCAATACTCCCAGATAATAAAGTCCGGAAGTTAATGTAGAGAAAAATATTACCGTTGGGAGTACTTGAAGGGCAAAAATGAAACCTAGGTTCTCTGTGTTCATCAAGTCTCCAAAGAGAAAAGTAGCCCCATCCGATGAGAAGCTTAGAAGCACAACGAATTTTTGACTTAACCAATTAAAAGCCATTTTCACAAACAGAATTTTGGTAATCAACAGACCAAAAGTCACTTGTAATGTGATCCCAATGATCACCAGTCTCCAATCGATGGATTTTCTCTTTAATGAGAAAACGTAGGCCACACCCACTAAAAAAACTAAGCCAATTAAAGCTCTTAGTATATCCATCTTCGGAATTTATTAATTGCGTCTGTTTAATTCGTCCCTGATCCTAGCCGCACGCTCATAATCTTCCTGATTAAGGGCTTCATCCAGCATACTACCCAATTTATCCATAGACAAATCCTCTAATTTTTTAGAAACCGGTTCTGGTTTTGAAGAAGAAGTGGTCTTGCTTTTTACATCAGTGATCTCCTCTTCTTCATCAGTCAAAACTATCCCCGCTTCTGTAAGAATGAATTCATTGGTGAAAATATCAACTTTGAATCTAAGACCGATCGCTATCGCGTCAGATGGCCCTGCATCAATCTCAAAAGTCTCTCCGTTCGACTCACATACAATCTTGGCAAAGAAGACTCCTTCTTTCAAATCAGAAATAAGAATCTCCTTGATTTCATAACCAATATTGTATGCAAACGACTTGAACAAGTCATGGGTCATGGGACGATTGGGTGTGATTTCCTCGATCTCTATAGCGATGGCTTGCGCCTCGAACATACCTATAATGATAGGAAGTCGTCTATTGCCTTCTACTTCACCAAGTACCAATGCGAATGATCCAGATTGCGATTGACTCGAAGAAAGTCCGAGTATTTCAAGTTTAATTTTTTCTGCCATTTATCCCTGCTGCGCCTTGATAGCTTCGATGAGCCTCGGAACTACTTCGAATGCATCACCTACAACACCATAATCCGCAGCTTTGAAGAATGGTGCTTCTTCGTCTTTATTAATTACCAAAATGAATTTGGAAGAATTTACGCCCGCAAGATGCTGAATTGCTCCTGAAATTCCTATGGCGATATAAAGAGATGGGCTTACTTTAATTCCAGTCTGCCCAACATGCTCATGGTGAGGTCTCCAGTCCATATCTGATACAGGCTTACTACAGCCAGTTGCCGCACCGATTGTTTTAGCCAATTCTTCAACCATTCCCCAATTCTCTGGACCTTTCAGCCCTCTTCCTGCTGACACGACCAAGTCTGCTTCTGGTAATAAAATTTCACCAGTTGCTTTTTCGGAGCTCGACACTTTTACTTTGAAATCTCCCTCATTCATGGTCGGGCTAAATGCTTCTACCGTAGCAACTCCACCATCCTCTTTTACCGGAACAGCATTTTTCTTAATGCCCAAAATCTTGTTATCAGATTTCAATAAAGTAATTGCGAAAGCCTTACCTGTGTAAATGCTGCACTTTACTTTGAATCCATCAGATGTATCTGGCAACTCTACTACATTGGTCGCCAAAGACGCCCCTGTTTTGATCGCTACTCGAGCAGAAACTGGGTCACCCAAAGATGACTTAGCCATTACCAAAAGGTCGGCACCTTCTTTATTCATCGCTTCAGCAATAGCTGACGCATAAGCCATAATATTTGGTGT
>CAYGPP010000225.1:0-3528 GCA_964351885.1 uncultured Marinoscillum sp. | reverse complement strand
GAAAGAAGTCGCCAAACTTCCCGACTTTCATAAAACCAAAAATCACCTGAATAAGGCCCGCCATCACAATAACAGCTAACGCATATTGATAGCCAGCCAGGGGGTCACCATCTCCCAGACTTTCCACTGCAGACAAGGTAACTACTATCAAACCAGCAGCAGGTCCACTTATAGTGACATGTGAGCCAGTAATTCTTGACATCAGCATACCACCGACAATGGCAGTAATAAGTCCAGCCATTGGGGGAACTCCCGAAGCAAGCGCAATACCCAAACAAAGAGGTAGAGCGATTAAGGAAACCATGAACCCAGAAAGCATATCATCTTTCCAGTGCGCCTTGAGACCGGCTAGGCCGGTTTTTGGTTTCTTATTAATGAGTAGATTCATAGGCTCCAAAATCAACAATTGACTAACGCGCTGGTGGGGGTGAGCGCGCGTTGTTTAAGACAATCAATTATCAAAACAGCCTGTAATTTATAACAGAAAAAGCAAGCCACAAGAGAAGCTTGCTATCGTTTACTAATGATAAAACAGAATCTGGATAAATGCTAACCACTCAACAGGTTATTCAAAGTAACCTGTTGAGTAGCGCAACCTATAAATAAAATTGCAACGTGTCGAGTGACTACCTATTCAAAAGGATATCAACCTCTTTAATCATTTTGTCAAGTTCAAGAGAGTATTTAATTGGGGAATAAGACACGTTACTGATTAAACTATCCATTTCCAGAAAGACGTTTTTTTCAATAGACAATCTTGTTGAGTCAGTTTCCCAATATGGGTTATGAAGGAGCATCGCATTTTTGATATGTAATTGGGCATATTTCAAAGCTATTTTGGCTTTATCGATTTGATTAATCTCGGCATACATTTCAGAAATCTCTAATTCAGCATGAGCAAGACTATTAAGCGACAGCTCAAATGTGGCTTTCATATCATTCTTATTGATCGAGTCTAGAAGTATGCTTTTACGAATTTGCTCAAGCTTATTAGTAGCATCTCCCAATATTTTAGAACTCTTAGTATCTACATCGCTCTCAATCTTCTTAATAGAAGCGATCGCCTTTTCTAAATTATAGGCACTCATTTCATGTCTGTCAGATTCCTCATAGAATTGAACATTCTTGAGATACGCATCGGGCATTCTTGCATCTTCATTGAGAGTTGGGTGATTGTATTCACCATCTAATCTATCTACTAAATAGAAACCAATAGTTATAATAATAACCAGTCCTACGATCCATACATATTGCTTTTTCATTTTTTTATGGGTTTATTTCTGAACTATTAAAGCCTTGCTAATAGCTTAGTTTAATTTAAGTTATTCTAAAGTTAAAATTGATCTTCTTGAGTTTTGATTTACTTTTTTGTCTAGCATCAAGACGCATGGGTTATAAGATATTTTACTAACAGCGGAACTTGATCAAATCTTGAAAATGAAGTACCAAGTACTCTTCAATACTTATATAAAATTCCTCAAGCTCCATTTCGTCTAAGTCTATTGTTACTTCGCTTCCGTTTTTTAATGATAATTTGAGTTTGCTCAGAATTTCGTCTTCATCCTTCATTAGCTCAATTGATATTATTTCTTTGATATTGATCGTACCTTCTTTCTCGTTGTTCTTGTACTCGAGCAACTCATCGGTCACCCTTAGAAAATCATGGTAGTTGTTGATGCCAGAAACCAGTTTTCCAGCAACAGGAACCCCGAGACAGACAATCGTCCAAGGGATGAAGAAATAAAGATTTACCTCATAGTAGGCATATAAAAAGCCAATAATAGCAGGAATAGTCAAATAGAGCAGAACTTGAATTTTGAGCTTGTTTCTATGATTTCTAAATATCACCTCGTTCAAGTTCTCAACAACCTTAACTGGGAAGAGAAGCTCTTCCCAGAGAATTAAGATCATGATAATAACAGCGAGACTCACCAGAAACATGCCTAGATAACTGTTTGCTCTACTTCCTGATGTAAGTAAATGCGATTCAAATAGTCTTCCCGATAGAAAGAACGTAAGCACAAAAATCAAAATAAGTATCCCAATGCTATATTCGGCAGAAAGCTTATGTCTAATTGTTTTAGCCATAATAGTGAGTTTTTAAAGAATAAAATATTGGCTTAACCGACTCATTGCCAGCCACCACCTAATACCCGATAGACATCTACCGAAGCGCGCATCTGCTCCATCTTCGTCTCTATTAATTCAAATCGAGACTCTAAGGCATCACGCTGAGTCATGAGTACTTCCATGTAATCAGCTCTGGCAGATCGGAATAGCTCATTCGAAATATCAATAGAAGCATTCAAAGCCTTTACTTCACCTTCCTTCAGGTCATATTTGCTTTTCAAATTTTCAATATTCGAAATTTGATTGGTGACTTCTATGACGGCAGTCAAAACTGTCCTCTCATAGTTGTAAATGGCCTGAAGCTGCTTTGCGTTAGCATTGTAATAGCGAGACTTGATTTCCTTACGATTAATCAAAGGAGCGAGAACATCACCGCCAATATTGAACAATAACGACTCAGGAGTCTTGAGCAAATCAGTGGTACTGAAAGCCTGATAACCAACACCAGCAGACAATCCAATAGACGGATAGAATTGTGCTTTGGCAACCTTTACGTCAATCTTCGAAGCTTCGAGTTGGCGTTCTGCCTCTTTAATATCGGGACGATTATCAAGCAATTGAGATGGTAAACCTACATTCACTAAACCAGGAATCGATTTCGTGAAAGTCTCCGAGTCTCTAGCTATCGGTTGAGGAGCGCGACCAACGAGTAAGTTGATCCTATTTTCCGCCTCAATGATCTCTTGCTGGATATCGAACTGTAGACTTTTCGTTCTCAATAGTTGTGCTTCAAAACGCCTTACGGCTAGTTCAGTAACACGAGCCGATTGCTTTTGCAGAACTACAATCTTATAGGCATCCTCTTGAATGGCGATGTTCTTCTTGAGGATATCCAGCTCTGTATCCAGCGCCAATAGTTCAAAGTAAGAATTGGCTATTTCACCAATCAGATTGGTCACCATGAAATTCTGACCATCTACAGAAGATAAATAGCGGAGATAAGCAGATTTCTTAGCATTCCTAAGCTTTCGCCAGACATCCACTTCCCAAGTGGCATACGCACCAAAGGTAAAGTCAGCTAAAGGTTCTGGAAATTCCATATTAGGCTTGATATCATTGTAAGCCTCTAAAGCTCCGTTTCTTGTATATCTTCCTACTTTGTCAAGTCCAAGTACTGCTCCCAGACCCAATGATGGGAGGTATTCACCCTTACGAGCCATCACTTCATTTTGCAAAATTTGAACCTCTTGAATTGTAATGTTCAACTCTTGATTATTGAGTAAAGCAGAATCGATCAAAGCAACTAGGTATGGATCATTAAAATACTTTTTCCATACCAACTGGGCAGCATTGGTAGTATCCTGAGAATCACCGAAGCTATCAGGAAGAGAATTGGTTTCTATTTTATTGACTACCAAATCAGGGACACAAGCTGATAAACTTATCATTAAGCCAACC
>CAYGPP010000224.1:0-3564 GCA_964351885.1 uncultured Marinoscillum sp. | reverse complement strand
TTAACCCGCTTCCATAAGCCGTCCATTCTCGATAATTAGCATCACCAAAGCCATCTCCATCATTATCGGGAAACCAGCTTTGACTAGGAAATTGCTCCACATCTGAGTCTTCACAATCGGAGGCATCCAGTACATAGGTTTCTGGTTGATTGCATTGGGTAACGAAATTATTTGCATCACCAAAGCCGTCCCCATCACTATCTGCATACCAAACTGTGTCCGGCGCATTGGTTACATTGATAATCCAATCTTGAATCGTACTACCATCTTCTGCGGTAACCGTATAAGTGAATTCAGCACTAAAATCCTGCGCTAAGCCAGCATCAGGAGAAACAGTGGCACCAGCGGACAGGATGATCGAAGGAGTCAAGGATGAGAGAGCCACATCACAAGGCACTATTACATTTACTGTATCTGAGTCTACAGGGTCATTAGCCATAATCATAGCACTCACCTGACCTGTAATAGAGAAGTCTGTGATAGAAGCATCCGTATTTGGAGCTATCTCCACATTCACTACCCAATCCTGTGCACTCTCATCTTCAGCTGTTATAGTATAAGTGACCAGGTCAGAAAAATCTCTCGCCACAGTAGTATCTGGTGATATGGTAGCTCCCGGTGACACAAGAAATAATGGTTTCAAGCTTGATACATCTGTACCATAAGGAAGCACAATGGCCACAGTATCTGAATTATTGGTATCCAAATTTTTAAAAGCATTGCTGACCTGACCTGGAATATCCAAAGCAAACAGCTCCTTGTCCGTCTTGGTGTTCGACAAAAGAAGAAGTTTGTTACTACCCACACCCACTATTTCTGGACGGGTATCATTATCCAAATCAATGATAGCAAGATCATTTACAGGAAAGTCATTCCTCGGCAAGAGGACTTCATTTTCAAAGCTGATTGTACCTGATACTGATGTATTCTTATAAAGTGAAAGGGCTCCAGCGTAGTTGATTGCTGGATCCAAGTATGTAGATGCTATCAAGTCAACTTTACCATCTCCATCCAGATCTCCCGCTTCTATTGGACCATATTGCTCTTCGATCTTCGGTAAATCAATACTTGTACCGAAACTCACATTTCCCAAAGTGCTGGTATTTGGCAACACTGATACCAAATCATAATCCGTTATTGCAATATCTCTACGATTATCTCCATCAAAGTCGGCCAGACAGAAGGAGAAGCCCTGAATATCTCCAGGATTCGTGACGGATACTCCACTAGCAAATGAAATGGTACCAGATGGTGGAGTTGTATTTAGCAACACGGAAAACCCATTAATGTCGTCGAATAAAGCCAAATCTTTTCTGCCATCATTATCTAGATCTGCTATTTTTAAGGTAAAGTATCCTTGGATTGAATGATCAATTTCAACACTTGGTGCGAAAACCAACTGACCGCCAGACATACCCAAATTCTGTGTAACAATCACTGAACCATCATTGGTTGTAATGATGTCCATTTTGCCATCATTATTCAAATCATCAATTAACAAATGTTGCAATCTATTATAGGGACTATTTATTTCAATTTGTATAGGATGATCAAAACTTATTTGCTCTTGACCAGAGCTATTATTAAGAAATATAGTTACTAATTTTACGAAATTATCTCCACTTATGGCTGCAATATCAAATAACCCATCGCCATTGAAATCACCAATATCCACACCTTCTTGAGTAGTGCTCACCACAATTTCTAAAGGTGTACCAAGTGTTAAATTGCCCATTCCAAACTGAGTAGTTGTATTTCTAGCGATTGAGATCTTACCAGATTTACTCGTCAGTACATCATTGAATCCATCCAAATCAAAATCCGCGATCCTTACCGTTTGAGATGCTGTCGGCTGACTAATTAAAAGTTCTTTGTCAAACAAAAGTGTGTCCAAATCAGGACTATCAAAAGTCAGGTTGAAGTCTTGAGAAAATTCCGCGTACAATCCCCTCGTTAGAACAGACACAGGAGCATGGCTTGCTCCTAGTGGCACTTCAACACTCAATTCAGTTCGACTTACGGAAGTGGTATTAGCCTTTACACCCCCGAAATAAACCTCAGAGTCTGTACCGAAATTAGTACCAGTAATATTTATGCTAAAAGTCGTATCAGCACTATTTGCAGAAATTGTATTAAGCGTCGGAGGGATATCTACCCTTACAACCCAGTCTTGAGAAATGGACCCATTACCCACTGTGTAAATAAGCTCAGATAAAAAATCCTTAGGTGTTCCCCCGCTTGTTTGTACTACTTCACCAATCTTTGCTTGCGCACCAGGCAATAATTCAAAAATTGGTGCCAAATTGGTTGCATTAACTGTAGCTGGACAAACCACTACAATAGTATCGGGATTACTCTTATTATTTTCGATAAATGTAGTGCTCAATGCACCTGGCAGGCTAAATGAGAGGAAATGTGTAGGTTCTATCAAACCCAATATCTCATTTACACTATAAACTCTATTGGCGATAACCACCTCATCTATCGCACCCACGAAAGGATCATTTTGATTATTCCCCCATTTGCCAATTGTGAATTGATTGGTACTTGTATGGGTATAGGTTCCATTTGTTGTGGCGTCTGATCCTTTTAATATTCCATCCACATATAACTTGGCTTCAGTTTGGGAAAAAGTAGCAGCAACATGGTGCCATTCACCGTCGCTGTAATCAGAAATACCTTCGGTGGTGAAGTCATAAACGACTTCCAGATAGTTTCCTGAACCATTGTTGTAGGCTTCAAAAATGAAAGCGTTATTATTTGCAAATAGACCAAATTGACTATCAGTACTACCGCCCTTACCAATAATGGTACGTGTACCTGAACCACCCTGAGAGATATTAGAAAATTTCACCCAGGCAGCCATTGTGCCTTGGAGCGAACCATTTAACAATTCACTCGAGACATTGATTATGTGATTATTGGCACTAAATTCATATGCAGCATCAGCTGTGTTATACCGATCTAAGGTCAATACTGGAGAGTTGGATGAAGAACCATGCAAGTCATTACCTGATGCATCGTTGAAGTTGCCAGTCATGGGATAAAACACAAAGTTGTTTTTGAGGGCAGTATCCACACGCACTACCCAGTCCTGAGTGATGCCATTATCACCAGCAGTAACGGTGAAGGTCACTTCATTGGTAAAATCTGTCGTATTGCCTGACGCTGGACTAATCGTAGCCTGATCTGAAAGTGTGATGGTTGGGGCTAATGCATCCACTTCCACTCCATCGAAAATCCTCACTAGCACGGTATGATTGGCTGCATCAATAACCGATGGCCCAATAGCTACATCCTCCAAAAAGGAGAAGGAAAGAATATCAGTTTCTGTATTCGGTGCAATGGTCACATTCACCGTCCAATCTTGCGTGGTATGGCCATCTGCTGCTGTAATAGTATAAGTTTCTCCATCTGAGAAGTCTCTTTCGACTCCACTCATAGGAACACTAGTTGCACCTTGGGATAAGGTGAAAACTGGTGTAGCGTTCGTGGTACCGTAAGGCAGCTCCACATCTATGGTATGGGTAACTGCATTAATAACAGACGTTCCCACCTGAGATG
>CAYGPP010000223.1:0-3615 GCA_964351885.1 uncultured Marinoscillum sp. | reverse complement strand
ATCAAATAAGCAGCCTTTTTCAGTATATTGATCGTTTTGCATGAGACCTTCCTTTACTCTGAAGGAGCTCTCAGCTAAGTCCTTAATAACCTTTGGCTTCTTGAAAAAGTAGCTCAACTTACCTTCCTCTTTGCCTTCTTTTCCGATGTTCAAATAGGTAACCACAGTATTAGGATGAGCACCTCCGGTATAACTAGAAGTTTCAAATTTGACAGAAACAACTGTTTCACTCACGTAAGTCGGAGTGGCTACAATATTTAAGTACCAAGCTGTTCTGGTTTCAGGAAAATTTTCTTTGAATTCAGCATAGCTTGCCAAGAAGCTATTGGACAAAGCAGTGGTGTTAAACTCAACACCTTCATCCAAAATGAAGTCTGATATTACATTATTTATAGTTTTAATCACCAAAGCATTAATCTTGGTTTGATTGCTGTGAGTTTTCAGAAAACGCGGGTAGTCCACTGTAACCTCACTGCATGATCCGCTATTGCAATCCGTAGCTGTTCTTTCGAAATCAGCCATTTCAAAGAATTTTGAATTAATAGGCTCTACCTTTAATTCTTCTTCTATCTCTGACTCAATTGTTTCATTTGGAGATTCTTTTCTAAGACTATCGCATGAAGCAACCAGAACTATGATCAAAAGGAGGAATGTGTTGTTGATATTGATTTTCATAGCGTACAAATAGAATCCAGTCGGGTTTTTATTGCTATTCAGAGTGATTCCCATAGGGATTATCTAAAATAGGAAATAACTATAAATGATTTATTTAATTTCGCCGAATCTAAATGAATAATCGCAATATGAAATCAAAATTTTACTTATTCGCTTCGCTCTTCATGGCTACTCTGCTAGCAAAAACGCAATCTGACACAACATACTGGACAAATGGAGGCTTTGTGGCTTTAACATTTTCACAGGTTTCGCTTAGTGACAGCTGGGCAGCTGGAGGTGCAGAAAACATATCTCTTAATGGTGCTACTGGACTATTTGCTGATTACAAAAAAGCACGTACAACATGGGAGAACTCACTTGACCTGGGGTACGGTATGATAAATCAGGATAATTCAGGATTCGAAAAATCCGATGATAAGATTAACCTGGTTTCCAAATATGGTTACCGGATTAAGAATGGAGATGAAAGATGGTTCTACAGTGGACTTATCGACTTTCGAACGCAGTTTGCTGAAGGTTACGTAATAGGGTCAGATGGCGCGGATAGTGTTATTTCCAATTTTATGGTTCCTGGTTACTTGACTGTAGGTCTGGGTATAGATTATAAGCCTAATTCGAAAATTTCGTTTAACTACATTCCACTGACTGGAAAATTTACCTTCGTGAATGATCAGGGATTGGCTGATAAAGGTGCTTACGGTGTTGATCCAGGTAAGAGGTTTAGAGCGGAGATGGGTTCTTTTCTTAGGATCAAGTACAAAGATGAAATTTTCACCAATGTGAATTTGGATTCTCGTTTGGAGCTCTTTTCAAATTATGTAGAAAACTTTGGGACTATTGACGTCAACTGGCAAAATATGATCGTTATGAAAGTGAACAAAGTGCTATCGGCTAATTTCTTCACACATCTGATCTATGATGAAGATATCAAAACACTGGAAAGTGATGGTACTTCTGGGGATGCTAAAGTTCAATTTAAGAGTGTATTTGGCGTTGGTCTAGCCTATAATTTCGGATCAAGCCGACCAAAATAGCTTTCTTAAAATATCTGAATCTAAGAATAAGTCCATCGTAAAAATGGACTTTTTTTATACCTATTGTTACCAATTCTATGAAGAGCGTAATTGTCTATCTGTCATTCATTTTTCTTATTGGGTTATCTACCGCATTGGCGCAGAAAACGGCGAATACGCAAAGTCTTTATTGGGTTAAGTATTCAGCCAGAATAGCTGCCGGTCCTAAAGTAAATATCCAAGCAAGTATTGAGGATAGGCGATATTTTAAGAAGAGTAGAAAAAATATGGGGCTTTATACAATTGAAGCCAGCAGAAAACTTAAGAATCAATGGGTTGGTGGAGTTGGATTTATGCGATGGACACTTTTAATGCCTTCAGATCCTGAGTCGGATATAGAGGTCACTCAAGGCGAATGGAGACCTTTTCAATATTTGACATTTACAAGTCCCTTATCTGAGAGATTTGAATTTGAGCAAAGACTAATGTTAGAAGAGCGAATCAGACAGAATGTAGGGGCAGATCCAATAACTATGGATCCGGTGATAGAAGATGGCTATTATACTTACTTGAGATACCGTCATAGACTACAAGTCACAGCAAAACTGAGTGCTGATGATGCTAGTATTCCTGTTTCACTTACCTTGGCAAATGAATTGATGGTTCATTTTGGAGATGATCGAATACAAAACACATTTGATCAAAACAGGATTTCTCTTACGCTCAATGCAAAAATATTTGATAATACAAAGCTGTTAATTGGCTATTTGAATTGGTATCAAGATGCTCCAGCTATTGGTGCCAATTATGTGCTAAGACATATAGCTACATTCACTGTAACTCAGCAGTTCTAGTTTAAGTCCAAATCCGAATCTGGTCGGGACTTGATGTGAATATCTCTTTGCGGAAATGGAATCTCTACATTATGTTCCTTAAACTCGCGGAAAATTTCAAAATACAACTGACTTTTGAGCATTCTTGGTCGATCTGTATACGTACCTGTCCATACAGCTAGAATGAAGTTGAGTGAACTGTCGCCATACTCATCAAATAGTACTGTAGGTTCAGGTACACGCAATATATTTTCATTTTCTTCGGCTACCTTGAGTAATATCCTTCTGATTTTATCTGGGTCTTCTTTGTAGCTAACACCTACCGGGATCTTAAATCGAATGTTACGGTCGTTGTGACTCCAGTTGATTACACGACTAGAGATAAATTCAGAATTAGGGACAATGACTGAAATATTATCATTGGTCAATACCTGAGTAGCCCTAAAAGAGATAGCAATGACATTTCCCTGTACTTCGCCCACTTCTATTCTGTCACCGACCTTTATCGGTTTTTCGAAAAGAATTATGATTCCAGAGATAAAATTGTCAGTAATATTTTGAAGCCCAAAACCAATACCAACGCCCAATGCACCTGCTACTAAAGTAAGTGCAGTGAGATCAATGCCTGCCGTTTGGATAATAACGGCTGTTCCGATCACCACAATTACAAATCTTGTGACTGTCCCCACAGTAGCCCTGACACCTTTTTCCACATTGGCTTTGACCAAGATTTTTTCTACGAGAAGCTTCTTGATGCGCTTGGCAATAAAGTTGAGCAGTAGAAAAGCGAATAGCATGTAGAAAATAGTAGCCATGCTAATATCGTTTTCACCAAGTTTAAAAAGTGACCTAGTGAAAAGCTCTATTGCTGAGTCTAGCAGAGCCAATATTTCTCCCCAACCATCATGTAGTGTACTTTCCATTAGTCTAAGCTAGTTGATTTGGTAATAGAAGTGAGCTATCTCCGTAACTCAGAAATCGATAATTATTCTCCAGAGCACTTTGATATACGTCTTTCCATCGATCACCAATCAATGCTGCCACAAGTAGCATCAAAGTTGATCCTGGCTGGTGAAAGTTGGTGATCAATCCAT
>CAYGPP010000222.1:0-3622 GCA_964351885.1 uncultured Marinoscillum sp. | reverse complement strand
ACGGACTGGTTCGTGATGATGTAGGAAACGTTAGCAATCCTCGTACACTCAAGCTGATTGAGACCGAGGACAATGCCAATGTGCTTCCTTCTATTGGAATTGTGATTGATTTTTGAACAGTCAATTTCTTCTGCTATTGGTTGGTTTGAACAGTTTTATGGTCTGATTCATCGAATAGCGGTAATGACTCAAATTTCTTTAGGCTTTATTTGCAGATTATAGCTGAGATTTAATCGAAAGCGGTCTCATAGCTTAGGCTCGAATGAAGGTTCAAAAAACAACAAAACTCGTTTTCACACTAGTTCTACTGGTGATTTGTCAAGTATCGTGTGCACAAACGACGTTTACCTCTGCAGCTACTGGTGCTTGGAATAACTGTGCTACATGGGGAACTTGTGATGGTTCTGGAGATAACACCGCCGGAGATGGCTACCCTTCACGAACTGATTTTGTGGTGATTACAGGGTTTCAAGTCAATATCACGGCAACCAATCAAAACGGGAGCGCAGCAGCAAGGCCAAGAAATTTAGGTATTGATGGAGTTTGTGGCTGTAACGCTGGCTGTGGTAATGCTCCAACTGGATGTAATACGGATGCATTTTACCAAAATAAAAAAATCATAATTAACAGTGGCGGCATTTTAAGCACCAACGTTGATATGATTATTGGAGACACTTTGCGGATAAACAGTGGTGATCAATATAGCCTGATCAATAATAATGGCAACTCATTCGTGATTGGGTTCGTCAATGTGAAAAGTGGTGGAAATTTTACTACAAATAATCACCTAATCGTGTCAGGTTCAGGGGTAGTAACCGTCGAATCTGGAGCTACAATGATTGTCGGAGATGATCTATTCTTAGATGGGGATAACTCATTATTGTGTTGAACTGGCACTTTCAGTCTTGAAGATGTGAATCTTAATTCCAATAATTCATTTGGCTTGTATAATAGTTCTGATGGGAACGCATTGGATCAAATCTGTGACGAGACAACTTTGTCTTGTGAAGATGGCGATTGCTGTGGAACAGCATGTTCTGGGGATGTCGCCACCTATGCAGGTACTGGAGATGGCACCATTTCTCCTTCTGAGGGTGACCCTGGTGTAGAGCGCCCCACAACTAGTGTAGCATTGCCTGTTTCACTTTTGAGTTTCATTGGGGCTATTCAAAATGGAAATGTTCAACTCACATGTCAGACAGCTAGCGAATTGGATAATGATTACTTCTTGATAGAACGATCACTAGATGGAGTGACTTTCGAAATTATAGCTAAAGTAGCAGGGCAAGGAACGACTACTCAGTTGAGGAGTTATAGTTATGAAGATTTTAGGACCCCAATGGGTTCCTCTTTTTATCGAATGAAACAGGTGGATTTTGACGGAACGACTACCATCTATCATGCAATTCGCATGGAGCTAGGCGTAATCTCTAGTTCAAAGGTTTATCCAAATACGGCAAAAGATCACATCAATATGCAGTGGGGATCTGATCTGCGAAAAGGTGATGTGACCATGTCTATTATGAAGATTTCCGGTCAACTCATAGAGAGATGCTTAGTAGCACCAAATCAAAATGTAGACAGGATACCACTGTCATTATCTACAAGACTTTATTTCCTGCGATTTGAAAATGACATAACAAGTGAACAATTCGGAATAATAATAAGATAGTTTTTTAAATTTCCTATTGAAGTACCCAGTCCCAATACGTTCGATTCAGAACCTATTGAGTGAACAATTATTCTTATATTAATCGGTCATTTCATTTAAAATAACCTGTTTTTTTGAAAAAAAATGGATTCTGACATCTCGCTTATTCTGATGAAAAATAGCATTGTCTTATTTGCCTTGTTGATAGTAGCTACTACCACTGTACATGCACAGGTAGAAGTTCCCTATGATACCACCTATGTGGATTGCCTTTATTTGGCCAATTCAAATCAAAGGGAATTTGTTTTTAATTCTGAACGCGAATTTAAATTCATGGAAACATTACGATATGATTATCAAGTCATTGATTGCCGGCCCCTTCCGAAAATTGACTTCACTAAAAAAACACTTATTGGTTACTTAACTTTTACAGAAGGCTGTTCCACATCGGGTTTTCATATGACTTTGACAAAATCAGGTTCTACTTACAACTTAGTGGTCAAGGTAAAATCTGATCCAGGGTGTAGAATGGGGTTTTCCGAAAATTATTGGTTGGTCATTGATAAAATGTGGCCGGAGGATAAAATTGAATTCACAACCATACATCTATGATCTCAATGTCACGCATATTCTGGATATGACAATCGAAGGGGGCACTATTATTTTCATCTAAAATCGGTACTTTCATTGTTAAATGTGAGTATTTGTAAAATACTTCACTCGCCCAGGCAACCATTTCTCCACCAACCTACGTATGGGGTTTGATTTAAATTTAAAACCCTATTAAAATGAAAACGATAAAAGTAATATTCGCAATATTCTTAGTCTCGGCAGTGATGATCTCATGTCAGGAGCAAGATTCAGGAGTAATGGATGAATTGGACTTAGCCTCTGAGGCGGTGGTTGTAGATATTTCATCAGATGAGTTGCCGAGTGCAGCTATTTCATATATCGAAGAAGAGTTTGCAGGAGAATTGGTCGTGGAAGCCTTTAAGATTACCGAAGTTTCCGGTGAGGTGTTTTATGAGAGTTTCTTGACTAATAATTTCAACATCACTTTCGAAGCAACCGGAACGGTAGCTGGAGTGAGTGACGAAGGAAGTATGGTGAGCTGTGATGGTCGCAGAAATGATCGAAAAAACCGCAGAGAGAGAATGAGAGATCGTATGGAAAATGGAGACTCTACAACCAGACCAGAACGTCCAGTCGAAATTGGTTTAGATGAATTACCTAGTACAAGTCAAGAATACTTGGCAGCCAACTATGCTGATAGCACCGTTAGAAAAATCTTGAAGGTCACATTGCTAGAAGGAGATGTTATCTATATCGCTTTAGTGGCTGAAGTAGGTGCGGTAGTATTTGATGCGGACGGCAACTTCTTAGAAGTACGAAGTAAATCAAGAGAATGCTACAGATTCGAATCTGTTGCTCTAGAAGATTTATCTGAAGCGATCACCACTTATATCGCTGATAATTATCCAGATGCCGTAGTACTAAGAGCGCGTCAAGGCACCATCCAAGAGGTTGCCCAGGTTCATGTGCTAATCGAAGACATTGGTGTCCTCATCTTTGATGCTGATGGAAACTTTCTTAGTCTTAAAGAATGTAAACCAAAAGCATAGACTATATTTCTGGTAGGGGAAGCCCTACTAGATTATTACCCTTTCAGTGATTGTTAACCTCGAACAAATCATCCAAGATTGTAAAGCTCAAAGAAGAGCGGCACAAGAAAAGCTCTACAGGCATTTTTATGCCTATGCGATGAGCGTTTGCTTGCCTTACTGTCAATCAGAAAGCGAAGCACAAGAGGTAGCTAACGACGGATTTATGAAAACTTTCAGAAAAATTGATCAATATAATGACGCCTTTCCATTCAAAGGATGGATTAGGAAAGTGATGATCAACACGGCTCTGGATTTTCACCGTAAGGAGAAAAAACATTACTTCCAGGAAGACATTACAGGGTTGGAG
>CAYGPP010000221.1:0-3685 GCA_964351885.1 uncultured Marinoscillum sp. | reverse complement strand
GTGAAGAGTAGATGAGTCTAGCGGACTAGTCAATATTAACGTTCCATTAGCAATTTGGAAATGTACCTACCTCTGGGTGTCTCCAATCGAACAAAATATATCCCCGATCCCATGAAAGGTTCTGGAACCCAAGTGACCATATGCTTTCCTGCACCAAGCTCGCTTGACACTAATCCGACTAACCGCTCTCCGGTCAAACTATAGATAGCTAAGTCAACTTCATCGGCTCTATCTAAACTAAACTCAATAGTTGTTTTTTCAAATACTGGGTTGGGGAACACTTGAAGGTTCGCACCAATCTTAGTCTTTTTAATCGCCAAGACATATCCATTTTCCATCCCGGGTGTGCCTTTATTGGAAGCTGCATACCAACTACCATTTAACTTTATGTTGTAGTTAGGATGTTTCAAGGCTAGTGTTGCTCCATTTCCGTTGGCAGTCTCAGGCCATGGAGCAGTCCCTAAATAGCAAACCTCTTCAGCTAATTGGCCTGTATCATCATACAATCTCACACAATCCGAAACGCTCGAAAGTCCAAAATCCAAATCTCCAATATGAAGTATAGATCCAGAATAGCTATCAACGAAGTTCGCCTGATCTACACAAACAACTAAGTATCCATTACCGTCAATCTTAGTCCCCTCGGGAAATTCAAATGTATGGGAATCGTCATCATCCTTAATCACCCAACCAGAGAGATTAATTGATTCTGTGCTTTTATTATATAGCTCAACCCAATCCGAAATATTGGTTTTATCAGAAGAACTATAGTTTATTTCATTGATCACCAAGGAGTTTAACTCACTGTCTATTTCCTCAAAAATTGCTTTCAGTTCAATATCGCTAGAGGTACTGATCTCGAGTTTTGCTTCGTCACTCGATTCCATTCCCTCCCATCCTATAAATCGATATCCTGGAAATGGAGTGGCCTCTACTACTATTGGAATCTCGCTTAAATAGGTGCCACTCCATGGATAGCTATCGGGAGTGACGGTGTTGACCCGCACGCTCCCTCTGTCACTTCTAGACACATCAATTATCACTTCAAAGTCTCCTGCTAAGTCAAACTCTTCAATAATATGCTGAAACGCGTATCCCGGTCTTTCTCGCGCATAGACGTAGTAATTATCCACATTCGTCTGCCAAAAACCATAACTGTTGTTCCATCTATCTAAATGGTCTATTATCTCACTTTCGATTAATCCCTTTTTCTCATCAATGCTTGCCTGAATAACTTCTGTTCTCCAACTAGTATTCAGCTGATCCGCGTAGGTATTGATAAAAAGATTCTTAAACGATACGTTTTGGAGCAAACTTCTCAATAACTGAGTCGACCAACTTGGAGCGGGCCATGCATCACTTGGTGTCGTAACAATCCTCAATCTATTTTCGGAATAACTTCCACCATCCCATATCCCAAAACCTGCATCTCTATCATAGGAAATCCACCTCCATTTACCTTCTGGAGAATCCTCACGCCAGAATTTTATATTACTCGCTGGCCAGTCGTAATTATTGATGAAGATATTTCCGGTCATATAATAGATGTAATTCATTATATCCATTTGAGTCTGGACATATGTGTAGTTCGCCGCTACCGACATACTATTGTTTTCTACATAATTAATGAATGCATAGTAATGATCTCCGCTCCCGACTACTGGATTTCCTCCGAATTCAAGAATAGTTATGTCATCACGATCTATATCGTTATTGTTGGCTAGAAAGTCCTCATTGACTTTTTCTCTGACGTTATGTATCCCCCAGTACGCACCATTTAGATAAACTACCGAAGGCCTGAAACCTTGCAGATCCAGACTTTCATGAAAGACCGAAGTAAGTAAACCGTCCCTCATCATTGAGTTGTTCCAGTCATTCCCCGAGTTTCTCAGTACGATACTAGAATATTCGTCCAAATCCTTCTCCGGGAAGAGCTGATACTTAATTGGACCATCTCCATATGAGTCTCTAAAGAAAATACTCAATGACTTTTGATCATTCCCCCGACTGTAAGCTCCAAATATTTTAGCTCCAGCTCTAGCTGAAAATGCTAACGCTCCATCCTCTTCAAACATTTCAATATTAATTGGGCGCTCCCAATCCTGCCAAAAATTAGATCCGAAATAAGGAAATTCATCAGATCCAATTGGACCGTGTACGTACATCCCATCTGTTTCATCAAAGAAATCATAAGGGTTGGCAGATATAGAAATTACGGGCAAATCGTGATCAATATTGAGTAAATAGGAAGCTGTAGCAGTATTCCCAGGCAAATTGATTCCATTAATCACTCTAGCTCTCAATACTGTATTCTCGGTAATACTGATCTCCTCAATGTAGCGCGTATCGGTAGCTAGTGGCACACTCCCATCTGTAGTGTAATAAATCTGATCATCAGAATCTGTGGAGCTAAGTGCTACCTGCAATGCAGCGGAATAGTAACCTGGAGCCTGAGAAAAAGAAACATCCCTAACTATATCTGAAGGCTCATAACCAACCGTGCTGTTCTTCGCACCAGGAGTAGGCTCATTAAATAGCAATATGCGGTTAGAATTATCAGAAGCCAATCCAAGAGAAATGTCGGAAGCCATTTCTAAAGCAATCATAGTGTCTATCATCACTGATTCTGGGCTCATTAAGAATACAGAATCTCCACTGGAGGAGAGCCTGAAATTGGTATGAAAATAAGTAGTGCTCTGGGATAAGTACTTTGAAAAAGATGCTCCCTTATCCACTGTGGTTCCAAATGATAGAATCGGAATAATGGTCATATCTGAGGAAGATACTCCTGTGTTATGAACCTGAACGGACAGTACATTTTCTCCCTCTTTTAGCAATTCCTGATAGTTCGTTACCTCAAATCTCTCGGGTTGACCATTGTTATAAATAGCCGCTTCATGACTTTCTGCAATAGCATCAAATGCAGGTAATCCATCTGCCAATCCACTCCTAGCTATCTCTGTTCCATTTAGAAAGGCTACAAATCCATCGTCATAGTCTACATGTAATAGACATTCCGATATAAAATCCTTGGATTCAATATTAAAACTCTTCCTCAAAAACACTGAAAGCGTACCCTCGTCAAGAATAGTATTATCATCATTATCTCCGTACCCAATACCAGTGCTACCGGACAACCAGGCTGTGTCATCAAAACCTAAATTACGCCAATTCGAATCTGGTTCAGTTGTCGGAACAATATAGCGCCAGTCGTCTCCTTGATCAGTTACCGTTTCCCAAAACAATGGTATGTCTACTCGGTCCTTGTCAGAAGCGAATACCAATAGGTAATGTTCTGGCGGTAATTCGTAATCAGGAAAAGTCCAAGGTGTTTCACGGGAAGTATGGTCGAATAATGAATAACCTTTCAAGTTTACATACTCTTGCCCAGGGTTATGTAACTCTATCCAGTCAGGTGAGTCTCCGTCCTCATCTAGAACAGTCTTGCTATTAGAAGACATGATTTCATTGATTCTCAATTCCTGAGCATCAACGCTCACAACACTGAATGAAGTAATAAAAACTAAGCCAATTAAGTATAACCTCATGCCAAATCCCATCATGCAACGAAATTAAGTATGGATACACTCCAAAACAAAGGTTACGAAGGTATTTTATCCTTCATATATTTATTTTTTAATTGACTTTATCTTATTTTTCAATTAAAATTAAGAAACAGTCTGAA
>CAYGPP010000220.1:0-3737 GCA_964351885.1 uncultured Marinoscillum sp. | reverse complement strand
TTGTAAAGTGGTGCCCTTTTACCATCTGTAAGTATCTCTTGCAAAGCATCTAATGCCCATTGATCAGCATGATAATTTTCTACTGTTGAAAATGTCATTCTTATTTCAGGAAGACTTGCGAAATTATCCTCATGATAAAGAACCTGAGTCTCAGTGATGCTTACAGGCATTGGTGACATTGGTGTTCCGTCTCCTCTTGATGGAATCTCACCAAAGTACTTCTCTACCATTGCTTTTACATCTTCCTTATTATAATCTCCGGCAATAACAAGCGTTGCATTATTGGGCCCGTACCACAAGTCGTAAAATTCTTTCACATCCTCAATAGTAGCATTTTGCAAATCTTCTAATTCTCCAATTACCGTCCAGTTATAGGGGTGACCTTCAGGGTAAAGCGCTTTTCGGATTACATAATCAGTATGTCCGTAAGGCTGATTATCAACTCTCTGTCTTTTTTCATTTTTCACTACAGGCTTTTCCCCTTCCAAATCAGGTTGCCCTACGGCATTGATAAAATAACCCATTCTGTCTGACTCCATCCAAAGCACTTTTTCTAGAGCATCTTTCGGTACAGTTTCGAAGTAAATGGTAAAATCGTTGGAAGTCCCCCCGTTGAATGTTCCTCCCCATTCATTGATATTCTTAAAGAATCCACCCTGAGGTACATTCTCAGATTTCTGAAAAAGCATATGCTCGAAAAAATGAGCAAATCCCGTTCTCCCAGGTTTCTCTCTGTTGGAACCTACGTGCACGACTATTGACACAGCAACTATTGGATCTGATTTATCCTCATGAAGGATAACGTCCAGTCCATTGGCTAGTTCATACTTTTCAAAAGGAACCGATAAGGATTCTTCTTCTACAGGCTTACTACAGCCAAATAAACCCACTACAAGAGCAAGCATGGCGAAATATTTTAATCTGAGCATCTAGTTAGATTTTTGAGTGTTTATTATTCGTATAAAGTTAATTTAATGGGTCTTCGGGAATTAAAAACGATTGCAAATTTTTATAAGCGGTAAGTGGCTCTTTTTAATGTCACTCAAAAGTCTAAATACTGACAAAAATTAGCCTTTACATTGACAAACTAAACTAACTACATATTTGTGCAGACGAAATCAAATGATAGATTTGCAAAGAATTATTTTGAATAATCCGTAAAAAACCAAATAACATGTCAAAAGTAAAAATCGGAATAAATGGGTTCGGAAGAATCGGGCGATTAGTATTTCGCGTAGCAGCGGAAAAAGAAAATATTGAAGTAGTAGGAATCAATGACCTACTAGATGTGGACTACATCGCATACATGCTTAAGTATGACTCTACTCATGGTAGATTCAAAGGCACTGTAGAAGTGAAAGATGGTAAACTCATCGTGAACGGATCAGAAATCAGAGTAACTTCAGAAAGAAACCCAGCAGACCTTAAGTGGGGAGCTATTGGTGTTGATTATGTAGTAGAATCTACAGGTCTTTTCTTGACTAAAGAAAGTGCAAAAGGTCATATCGAAGCAGGTGCTAAGAAAGTGATCATGTCTGCTCCATCTAAGGACGATACACCAATGTTCGTAATGGGTGTAAATGAGGATAAGTACACATCTGATATGCAATTCGTATCTAATGCGTCTTGTACTACTAACTGTTTGGCTCCTATCGCTAAAGTGTTGAATGATTCATTCGGTATCGAGTCTGGATTGATGACTACTGTACATGCTACTACTGCTACACAGAAAACTGTAGATGGTCCTTCTATGAAAGACTGGAGAGGTGGACGTGGAGCTGGTCAAAACATCATTCCTTCTTCTACAGGAGCTGCTAAAGCTGTAGGTAAGGTTATTCCTGAATTGAATGGTAAATTGACTGGAATGGCATTCAGAGTTCCTACACCTGACGTTTCTTGTGTTGACTTGACTGTGAACTTGAAGAAAGGTGCTACTTACGAAGAAATTTGTGCTGCTATGAAAGCTGCTTCGGAAGGCCCTATGAAAGGAATACTTGGATACACTGAAGATGCTGTGGTATCGAATGACTTCATTAGTGACCCACGTACCTCTATATTCGATGCAGGTGCTGGTATCCAATTGACTCCTACTTTCGTGAAAGTGGTCTCATGGTATGACAATGAGTGGGGATACTCTACTAAAGTAGTAGAGCTTCTTGAGTTCATTGCAGCTAAATAAACAGAGATATTACATAAAAATTGAAAAGGGAATCGGACAATGTCTGATTCCCTTTTTTTTTAAACAGTTATAACACTTTTGTCATGAATTTAGTCTCACATGACTAAACTTTACCTTTTGCTTATTCATATTAAGTTTCTATATTTCATCCGATGTACCGACTAATCATAATTACTATTTCCCTCTCGATCTTTTGCTCTTGTAGTGAAGATTTAGTTGATAATGAATCCTCAATAACCACTTTAGAAGAGCTTATTAATGTAAAATCTGATTTGGAACATGATGACCTAATTGCTTGTGCTGCCGGAAATGATTCCGGAGATTTTGGGAGCACCGAGTCCCTTACCTCAGTTTTCTTTTACCCCGAAAAAGGCGCATTTAATTTCAGATACTTTGAGGCTATATCACTGAGTGACTCTGTGGATTACTCTAAGTACTTAAGACAGAAGCCAGCAGAAAGACCCGTTTTCAATGGATACTTAAGACGCTTTGAATTACCAATATTCGAAGGAGAGCGCATGTCAATAGTGACATATCAAACAGAAGGAAAGCTCCATATTAGTGATCCCATCCGTCTCAAAACAAATGAAAAACAAACTCAAGTGTCCAGCGCATTGCTGACTGTCACGCCTTCCGGCATTAACCCAAGCTTCGCTTGGCAAGATGGCGAAATAGCTGAAAATGTCATATACTTTCAGGTCGTCTCTACAGCAGACGGAGACTTCATTTCGGGAACATACACCTATGAGAAAAATTTCACTTTTTATGAGTTAGGAAATGTTGTCCTCAATGTCACCGATACTACCACCGCGCCTACCTTGCTGCCTAGTACTGAATATCGATTTACAATGATGGCAGTAAGCGAAGACAATTGGGTCAATCTACTGATCGAAAAAGATTTTGAGACGGAATAAATCGTTTAGAAAGGAATTGCCCCCCTTTATAAAAACGATAATTCAGGATTTAATTCAAAAAAAGGTTGGAAGATTAAATAGATTTCAACCTAGCCAGCAGATACTTCACTCTTTCTTCGAGCAATTGGCTGGCTTGGTTCATACAATATTCAAGCGTAAGCCCTTCCTTCATTATTGAAACAATACTATCGAGATGCAGCGCTGCAATTTGTGACTCATCGAGCTCATTCAATCCACACATAGCTACAACTCTTACATTTCGATCCCAGCACTTTGTAGCAACACCTTTCACCACCTTGCCTTGTAGTGTCTGGCTATCAATCTTTCCCTCCCCTGTAATCACAAGATCCACGTCCTTTAAATAAGACTCAAACGCTGTAATAGTCAATATGGTCTCAATACCCGATCTAATTTCCCCTTTGAGTAAACCTATGACAGACACGGCCATACCTCCTGCCGCACCGCTTCCAGCTAGATCTGCAACATTGATCTGGCTATGTTGCTGGATCAACTTTGCTATGTGAGACAACCCTCGTTCTAGTGATGCAATTTCCTTTTCGGTTGCACCTTTTTGTTTAGCGAAAACATTTGCTGCACTTTCCTTTCCAAGCAATTTATTTTGAACATCGGTGATCAGAATGATC
>CAYGPP010000219.1:0-3776 GCA_964351885.1 uncultured Marinoscillum sp. | reverse complement strand
ATTTAAAGTACTTCGCCCATTATTTCACCTATCCACCGAGGAACTAAAGCGATATCATGCTTAAGAAGCTTCCTGTCCTCTTTTTTTAATATTTCAATTACTCTCATTTTCTCATCAGGTGTCACTTTCCCTTGCCCCATCCCTTTGAGTGCCTGAACCACTAATTTGCTGATTTCTCCTTTCATGCTTAACAGCTTAGGGGTTGTCTGCTTAAACTGAATGGTTCGATTGCCAATACTGATCTTGCGAGGTGATCCATCTGTGAGAAAAACTACTTTCATTGGAACCTGTGTACTCAATCCCAATCTATGCATTGCATAAGAACCAGTAGGAAGGATTCTTGCTTTATCTCTTTTAGCAATAGCCCCGGCCACTTCTTCTACACTTGGCAGTACTTCTCCTACCAAATCACTTTCTTTTGGTTTTGCATAGATCCCTCTTGTTAATCGTCTGATTAATTTCTTTTTCTCTGCTCTATGAACTGCTACATTTACCGCCCCCGGATTGCCAAGATGATCAAAATCCTCAGTAAATAGTATTGTTCCTGATTTCTTTTTAGCAATAAATTCTTCTGCTTGCTGATCTACGCTAGTCATTTTATTTGTAATCTATTTACAAATATTTGTAATTATAATCACATAAAATAATTACATCATTCATTTATGTTCATCTGAATGCGTAGTGACTGTGTTGGTTAGGATGGATAGTCATCTGGCGAAATGAGCAGGCTGGAGGGAATTGGGTTTTCTTATCTTCTATTTTCTCAGCCTAGTCTCGGCGAGGATGCGATGTGGAAAACTACAGCATTCGCGAAGTAAATCTAAGCTTCTTGAAGCTCTTTGGTGGTATTCATCACACGAGCATCTCTCATTTTTGGAGCAGTGGCCAACTTCAATTCGTGGAGCTGGTTGAACGCTACTTGGTTGTACTTTGATTTATGGATTCAATAATCCACTCAAAAGCTGCATACTGATCATACTTGATTCCTGTTCTTAGTAATCCTTCCATGTCACCCAAAAACAGGTCACTGGTTTTTTTCTCCTCTAGATTGAGCATAAACTGTTTTGCAGTTGGAGGTTTGCCCTCTACAAATTTCATGTACTCTTCATAGCAATGAAGTACTTGATCCCAATCTACTTCAGCATGTTGATGGGCATAATACAGGTCAAATAAATCTCTACCTTTCTTTCTTTGATATAAGGCCCTGAGCTTGGTACCTAGAAGCTCTTCCAGCTTGTAGGTTGTAATCTCAGATTCCTCTTTGAACCATTCACTTTCAACCTTAAAAGGGAAAGGCTCCCAATCGAACAAGTTAAAATGTTCTCTGCAATTGATCTCAATTTTCAACCTTAAGCGAGTACTCGTCTCAGAGGTGAATCGATAGAGAATGGTGTTGTTGTTGGCCTTCACCTTAACGACCCTTTCTTCTTCGAAGAAATCAATCACCTCATCTAATCTTTTCAAAATCGGTTTGATTGGTCCTTCTTTTATTTGAACAAGATCTATGTCTTCCGAATATCTGGGTGCCGGATGGAGGTATAGTTTATGAAGGGCTGTTCCTCCTCTAAACGCGAGATTTTCCTTCAGAAAATCATCTGAAAAAATAGCCACCAATGCCCGGCTGATTATCAGGTCTTGCTCCACCTGGTCATCACTGCTCCATGGTGCAACATCTCTCCATCGGGCGGTATGTGCTTTAGGTATCATAGGTCACTTTCGAGTTCTACGTTCAGATCAATTTTCCAACGATTGCCGGCACTTCCTGCTTTTTTTCCATGATGTGGGGTTAATAGGGTCGGGAATATCTTGCTATTCTTAAAGGACTTAAATATTTTCTCCGAATGGCTAGTGTTCCATTCCATCTGCTCTAATAAAAAGCCCATACGTTGTAGGGTGCTTTTGTTATTGTACCATGCTAATAGTACTTCTAAATCCTGCTTAGTAATGCTTTCGCATAATTCCTCCAGTATGGCCAACATTCTATTGATACCTCCCAGGTTGTTTTGATTCTCCAAAAGATCTGCAAAGGTCAATGCGGGTGAAGATATCTTAAAATACCCTGTACTTGATTTCTTGTCCAGGACATTTCCTTTCGGCCATACGGAACTATTGAAAAAGCGTAGCTTGATGTTTCCTTTTGCAATATCTCTGAGTGCTGGTGGGTCTGTAATGATGTAATCCTGCTGTATTTGCTGATGAGAAGCTCCATAAGATGCGGCTGCCGAATAATGACCTACATAATACGGTTTGTTCAATGACTTGAATAACTTATCGATATAGAGTTCTAGTGGGAGTTTTTTGTAATGCTGGTAGCTGGGTGGAAGTATGAGATAGAAGCCTTTGCGAAGGTTAATGATCTGATTGTCGGCAACTAGTCTAGCAAGTTCTTTTTTGACAGAAGACTCAGGAGCAGTTACTTTGCTGTGTAACTCTGTTGTAGAGAATGAGTACTCTTCATATGATTGTAGTTCTCTGACAAATTCAGCAACAGCACCCATTTGCGTTAGTCTTTTATTGCGAAAGGTACCATTTATTGGAACTAAACGCAATATTATACTATCTAATTTTTGATAAGATTGCTTCATTGTGCTGTGAAAAAGAATTCTTCAGAAAGATTGAAGTAGTGTTGAAAGGCGTGTCTGAGAGAATCATATTAATGAGGAGGCTTTCTAGTGAAGTTGCCATGGCTATCAATTCTAACTTCATAGGAGGAATAAAATTCTGTGAGTTTATCAAAATCCATATTGAAATTTAACTTCTTTTATCCTGACTAGCTGATTTGAAATTGATCAAATTCATCATAGACCTTAACCTTGACCTAACGCGGCTGCCATATACCTGTTCAATTTCTGTGCTGTTTAAATTGGTTGTGATATGGGTAAGCATGCCATGACTTACAAACAAATCATATCTGGAGAGGAGGATTTCTGCCATGACATTGCAGTCTGTGCAGTAGTGCTTCATGATGGTCTCTGCTCCTAGGTCATCGAAACAGTAAATCTTGGGTTGCCATTCTTGATTGCCCGTGGCGAAGGATTGGTCACTGTATTTTGGATGACTCTGAAGCTTTCTTAGTTGAAATCAAAGGCTATTTTCCTGCAAGGCACCATGATGTGATGGGTGTGTGCTGCAGAAATGTAGCGCATGAGGTTCATGAGGGACGTTTTACCACAACCAATGGGTCCGGTCAGGAGGATTCCTTTCTTAAAGGAAATGCCTAGTTTTTCTGCGTTCTCTTGGTCACGTAGGAAGTAGACTAGGAGTTTGAAGATTACTTCATGATCCTCCTCGGCGATCCGGAAGTGATCGCCGTATAGTCGTTTGCCTGAATGGTCTAGGATGGACAAGCAACTAGGTGAGGTTAATGAATTTTTAAAAAAAGAAGGCGAGCTTGAAAACACCCCGACAATTTAAAAATCAATGCATTCAAAACCCTTTATACGACACGTATAGAGGTTTTTTTGCTTTTAAGCCCACCATATAACACCATCCGATAGCAAGAAAAAAGTCAACAAATCGTCAACCGTTTGGAAACTAGATTTATGTTGACGATTTTGACTAACTTCTTGAGAACTCCATTAATGGCTTATAATCTTCTTGATCGGCGAGTTTGACTGACTTTAAGTATTGCGCTCTCCCTTGATTGTTGTCTGAGAGATTGCCAGCTCCCCAGGAGAATACTTCCCTTCCATATATTTTTTCAATGATCACATCTGCCATTAACCTACTGTGTCGGCCATTGCCATTGGAAAAGCAATGAATGCTGACAATGCGAT
>CAYGPP010000218.1:0-3804 GCA_964351885.1 uncultured Marinoscillum sp. | reverse complement strand
AGAATATACTCCTCGTTATTTTCTATCGCACGAGATATTGCATTTCTCAACTCATAATTAGTCCAGACTTTTTCTTTGTAGTGTTTAGAAATAAATGGAACACAAAATTTCGCACTCTTTCTATAAATATGATCGAAGTGAAGACCAAGATCTTTGCCCCACAAGTCAACTTCTTCGAACTTATCATAGAAGACTTTAACCTCATTTTGCTCAAGGTGAGTAGCAACTTTGTCTACATACTCTCGATCTTCACCTGCGAAAGAAAGTGTAATGTCGTATTCGTAGTTCATTGTGAGTTACTTCAATTAATGCCAACAACCGAATAAAGTGTACGTTATGCACTTTATCTAGCTTAGATTATTCCAAAATAACGGAATCAAATAGCAATTACAAAAAACGGGTAGACAATAATAGGAAATACCCGGGAGTGGTTCTGATGACTTGAGATTTATAACCATCATTATCATTTAGAATAATGTATGATGCTGAGGATGACCCCAAGAATCAGTACGCCTGCTGAAGGAAAAATGGTGAACATAAACCACAGCCCTGTCAAGGTGTTTTTACTGGCATCTACTGGGAGGACTAATAATGGACCGGCACTTGCTGCTACACATACCAATCCAATAACCAACAGTGTGTACCCCCTTTTACTTTTGCGTTGAGCACTGCTAGTATGTAGTGTTTCCGCATAGGTCAAACTGGAGTCTATTCCGTCCGAGCTATCCTCTTTATTCACAAATAATTGACGATATGGTTTCGGCATAAAGGCGTAGAAGATGAGGTATATAATGAGCGTGATGAAGTTGAAGAAAATACCGGCCACTATCAATAATGCTCTGATATAGACAGGCTTAATATTGTAATACTGAGCCAACCCTCCGGCCACTCCTAAAAAGACGTTATCCTCGGCTAGAGTCAATTTTTTCTCGCTTCCTTCTCTCATAGATTATTATGTCAATTATTTCAAAAACCTATTTCCTCCTTGTTTAGTAAGGAAGGGTTTTTTTGATCGGCGCAATTGTTTGAGTGTAATACCTAAGGTGCTAATTGTTTATAGTCAGGATCCATCTCCGGCGTACGTAGACCTGCTACTTCATTGGCCATGAGTATGAATACATTCCAGCACAAACCGCGTGTGGATGACCACCAGGTGTCTGTAGTGGTCCATTTGGTGGGGATAAACTCTTTGCTGTAAGGCCATTTAGGATTGAGATAAATCTCTGCCCAAGCACGGTTTTCCATCAGTTGCTGCGCTTTGTCCCAGCCATGTCTTTGCCCAACTACATAAGCGCAATATTCGGGGCGCATCCAGCTTCCCCCATTGTAATACATCCCATCTCTCGTGCCATCCGCATAGTTCGCTTTCCCAAATTCCCCAAAAGGTTGATACTCCGCATCCATGTAGGCATAGCCTTGCTCGTCATTGGTCAGTCTTACGCAAATAGGTGCTGTGGTTCCTAAATCAGGGTGAGGCGCATCGGGAGACTGATTGAGAATGGGCATTTGATTTAGGTGATTTATGACCATAGAATCTGTAAGCATAGGACGATCAAATAGCCAAAGTGAGAAAAACTCT
Organism: uncultured Marinoscillum sp.; assembly: GCA_964351885.1. Taxonomy (GTDB): domain Bacteria; phylum Bacteroidota; class Bacteroidia; order Cytophagales; family Cyclobacteriaceae; genus Marinoscillum. The sequence goes on along the minus strand of CAYGPP010000218.1, from coordinate 2,225 downwards.
GGTTCCAGATCTGTGAGGGAAATGATGTCAGGAAAGTCTGTATCAAACATCAGGTGTTTGCGCTCAGGGTCGTAGAAGTTGCGATAGGCTTCTTCGGCCTTTTCTATGTACGATTCTGAGATGTCGTATCCAAGTTCTTTGATGGTTCGCAGGGCGATGGCAAACATGCCTTGATTCACTGCTAAACGGTCTGTTTTGGGTTGGTAGTCAATGATATCTACTTGGCTGAGCGTAAAATGCGACTCACAAATCCCATCTCGATCTTCATCAAATTCATTGAGCACGTAATCTACCGCCTTGCTGATTTGCTGCTCGGGTAGCGTTACCCCAAACCGCCTCTTGTTCATCATTGCCCATATCAGCCACTGGATGGTGGCTTCATTGTCTTTGGCTTCTACTGTGCCCATATAAGGGGTTATGATTGTCGCAATTGTTCCTTTGGCTGTTTGAGTCTTTGCCCATTGGTTCCAAATCTGGAGATTCAACGCTTCATTATGACTAGAGATGACGGAGAAGAAGGAATCCCGATTATACATGTCAGGGGAATAATTTATGTTAGGGACATTAAAGGGAGTCGTGTCATTGATCGCCGTAATCCATGTAAGCATATTAAAATTGGCATACATCATTTTCTCAATGGGAGTTCCTTCAAATCCTTTCCCTTCTGCAAGGCGAATTTGTGACGCAATAGCAAAGTCGCTGTGAGTCGTCCATGGCTCCACGAAAACAAAGGTGGTTTTGGAGACGGTATTGCCCATAGGCATGATATTGTAAGGCTCTCGCTGCGGCTGATGCGCTTCTATTTTCAAATCCTTAATAAGCGTACACTGCTTACCAGACTGAGACCCTATAAACATCGAAACACTATCATGCGCGATGTAGGGAACCATAATGCTTCCCTTGAAAAGTGTCCACTCGTTTTCCGCTATCGGAAATTGGTCTATGTACTTAATCCCATGCTCTAGCTCCACAGTTTTATTACCATTTTTCAGTCTGAAAAGCTTTAGTGCAACTGCCGTATTTCCCTTGGCCAAAAATGAAATCGTGTACACTTTCTGATCTTTCAGAGGAACTAACATTTCAATACCCGCTCGACCAGAAGATTTGGAATCCATGATGATCAATCCATCCTGCCTACTGACTTTCACGTCACCCACTCTTTGGAACTTATCATCAAGCTTTGCTAGGGTTTTTGTTCCCGCATCCAAATTGTACAGCTGACCGAAAGTCTGCCGGATATAATGTTCGTTGTTGCTTCTTTCGTTCAAAGTGGCTACCGAAACCAAAGCAGGATCTGGCAATTTTCTCATACCTACAAAGCCACCACCGTGTCCGTTGTATCTTCTGCGCGTAGTGCGTGTATAATGATTCTGATATCCGGCTTCCATCAAAAATCCAACAACTAGGCTATCAGGCGTCACAAAGCCTGCCGCCGGAAACATCTCGTGGGAAAATCCCCCAGAAAAATCATCCTCTTCGAAAGTGATGTACTTCCCCGGTGCTTCGGCTGGTTTGGCTGTTTCGGTGAGCGTATATAACAATGAAGGCATCCCGGATTGAAACAGCTCTATTCGCTTGCGGACTACATGCTCATTGATCACTTCGTAGGTGACGCTAATCGATAAGTTCAGATCGAGCTCAGACACATAAGTTTCTCTGGTCAACCGTATGCTGCTTTGATCACCAATCCAAGAGGCACCCGTCCAAGATGGAATGTCAATGCGTTCACTTAGATCCAGGTTAGCCAACTGCAGCGAGAACTCTTCGGTATTTTTCAATAACAGCTTGCTGTCATCGTACACCTCCACAATGAAGCCAATTTGCTGATTACCAGCTACTTTCAAGTTGAGGTTTTGGCTCCAACTAGTGATGCTCAGAAATAAAATTTGGGAAATAAGGATGAGTTTATACATGGCTTCTTTTGAGGGGAGGTGTTGTTCTTCACAAAACGCAACTAAGTATAATAGCCTATAAAAAACTGGTAAGTGACTTTTGTACGGAAATACCTCTTACTGATTCATGATACTTTTCAATTCATATTGAAAATAGTTGAACAGGCCATTGGACGCTTTCCATAATCGTCCTGAGGGCTTGAATCAGTCTTCGGGTAGAGAAGCATACTGTTAGTGTTTTCCCAGTAAGTATTACAAGCAAACATTTGCTTCAAGTCTTTTCAGATAGAGAACACATGGATGCACCAAAACATGCTTGGCTATGTGTAAGCT
>CAYGPP010000217.1:0-3905 GCA_964351885.1 uncultured Marinoscillum sp. | reverse complement strand
TAATGGTATTATAAATAAAACTCAACTTGAACTTTCATCCAATCCTTTCCGTTTAATTTTTTTACATTTGAATATTATGAAAGCGAACATTTTTAAAGGATCATTAATCATACTTCTTTCGTCAATATCATTCTTCGGCAGTGCTCAGGAGGTAGAGTGGCTCTCTTTTGAAGAGGCCGTTGCTCGATCTGAGAAGGAACCAAAGAAATTGCTGGTTGACTTATACACGGATTGGTGTGGTTGGTGTAAGAAAATGGATAGAGATGCTTATGCTAATGAAAAAGTAGCAGCATATATCAACGAGAATTTTTATGCAATCAAGTTCAATGCAGAACAGAGAGAAGATGTAGAGTTTAACGGTCATACCTTTAAATTTCAGGCGCAAGGAAGTCGAGGGGTTCATGAATTGGCGGCTGCTTTAGCTAATAATAAGCTTAGCTACCCTACTACAGTATTTATGGATGAAAAACTCCAAATCATCCAGCCAATACCTGGCTATATGAACGCCAAGTCTATTGATCCAATTTTGAGATACATTGGTGGAGACTCATTTAAAACAACTAAGTGGGAAGACTTTCAAGAGAATTATAAATCAACTCTCTAAGATTTGCAACTATAGCGTAACTGCAGAGTCTTTATGAAAAATCTAACTGAGAAATGAGAAAATCAAGTTTACTTATCCTAGCCATATTTGCATCAGTTGTTCTGTTTGCACAAAGCGAAACCAGAAGCCTAGACAGCTTTAGTAAAGTGTCCGTCGGTGAGAGCATAGAAGTTATTTTAACTAAAGGATCAAAGGAATCTGCCAAAGTGGTTGTTGATGATATTCCGCTTGATGAAGTGGCTACTGAGGTAGTTGGGAGCACATTGAAAATTTATCTGGAGGGTAACTCTTACCGTAATGTTGAAGTGAAAGTATGGGTGACCTATGTATCGCTTGAGGGACTCAGATCCTCCTCCTCCTCCTCAATTGTGGCAGAAGAATTAATAGTTTCCAAAGGTGATTTTGATATTGAATGTAGTAGTTCTGGTAATATCTACGCTTCTATCAAAGCGAGGTATGTTGACATATCTGTATCAAGTAGCGGCGATGTTGACCTGCAAGTAGAAGCAGAGGAAATGGAGGTTGAGGTATCTAGCAGTGGTGACATTGATATCGCAGGTAAGGCCAATAGCATCGAAGTGAGTGCGAGTAGCTCGGGAAGCGTGAATGGATATGAATTGATGTGTGGAGATGCTTACTTGAGGGCAAGTAGTAGCGGGTCGATCAAATTGACCGTGGATGGTGAGCTGGAAGCGCGCGCAAGCAGTGGTTCAAGTATACGATACAAAGGCTCTCCTTCAAAGACCAACACTGATAGTAGTAGTGGGGGATCCGTGAGAAGGTCATAAAAATTTCCTTTTTAAGAAATTGATAGCCCATGTTTCGCATGGGCTATTTTTATTTGCACTTATGAGATCATTTTTAGGAATTGTTGTTTTGTGTTTGTTGGGAAGCTGTACCAGTGAGGAAGTCAAAAGAGATCGTTTTTTTATTCAAGGAAATGAGGCTTTACAGACTCGCCAGTTTGATCAGGCCATTGCTTTTTATACCAACGCAATCACTATTGATCAGTCATTCGCTCGAGCATTTAACAATCGCGGTGTGGCTTACATGGAAGATGATCATCCCTATGAGGCGATCCAGGATTATAATATTGCCATAGGATTGGAGGAGAATTATACAGACGCCATTTTTAATAGAGCTTATGCTTATGAAAATGTAGGTAGGCTGGACGATGCACTCGCTGATATTACAGAAGTTAAGAGATCGTTTCCTGATTCGGGATACGTTTACTTTTATGAGGGATTGTTGCTCTCAAAACTTAAGGATTATGATCGATCCATGGAGCGTTTCCAAAAGGCATTGACTTATGATCCCAACAATGTTGAGACGGTCGTCAATATTGCCACGCTACAATATTTCCAAGGAGAATTGGATTTAGCAGAGCAGACATTGCTTTCCGTATTGGAGTCTTCTCCAAATGAATCTAATGCATTGAACACACTCAGTCAAGTGTACTTATTGCAAGGGAAATATCAAGAAGGGCTTCAAGTGATCAATATGGCTTTGGAAATAAATGCCAACGAGCCCTATTTCTTAAACAATCGGGGGCAACTCTATTTGGCTTTGGACTCTTTGCAATTGGCTGTGAAAGACATCAATAAGAGTATTCTGAGAGACCCGAAAAACGTTTGGGCTTATCGCAATAAGGGTATCTACTTTTTGAAAATCGGAGATTACGATCAGGCCATTCGATTGTTTGAGCGGGTAACCAAGAGTGCTGAATTTGTCGATGAGGTTTATTCCTACTTGGGGGAATCATATCTCGCAAAAGGAGACGTCTCTAGTGCATGTGTTCAATGGGAAAAGGGAATTGTCAATCAAGAGATTCGCTCAAAATCGCTTGCGCAGCTTCATTGCAACTAGTCTTCTTCGGCCATAAAAATTAGTTGATACAGGGAGATGAGATGACTGAATAATACAACCGGAACTACGAACAAGGGCAGTAGGGTAATTGGGAAGTAGAAGATAGCTTGATTGAGGATTACTCCCGCGGAAGGCTCAGTGAAAAGAGGCGTAGAAGAAATAGCAATTCCAACAATCGTTAGTAGTAACCCCAATGCAATCAGGTTCCAGATGATTGCTCCGACACGTCTTCTTCGTTTCTTCTCTACCAGAAAGATTCCCGCAAAGGGAGCGGTGATACCCGATAAGATATCATAGTTCATTCCTGCAAATGTCATACTCTCAGGGACCATTTTTGATAAGAATAACCACCAAAGTACGATCTCAACTGGAACACGAATCAAGTGAATATAGGTCAGTGTCGTAATAGGCATACGAGCTAAGAAAGCCCTACTTCTGCTCGTTGCAAACATTCCAAAAATTACAAGAAGACCAATACCTACAAATAAGAAAATCCTAGGAGGCATGGCTTCAAAATCACTAAAAAAACCATTCAGACTCAATATGGAATGGATAAGTACCCATCCGAGCATTCCGATCAGAGCTATATTAGGAGCGATACTTCTATTCTTTCGACCTGCGGCAACTCTTACGGCATAATAGAGGAATCCAAAAGAAGCAATAACACAGGCAAAAAATACAGCACTGATGTATAGGGGAATATCGAGCATAGATATTGGGGTGTTTCCAGTAAGTTAGAAAATCTTACTCAGTTATTTCAAAGAAGCTACTGGCCTTAATCTTGATTTTTCAGTCAACTTCTCGATACAAATCAATATTTTTAACTCAATGATTGAACTTGTCGAAAGGCTCAGAATTAGACTTCAAAATGAACTACCTGCGAGACAGTCGTATGAGCGAATGACTCCTAAGTCCTTCAAAGGCAAAAGACCAGAATTCAATTATGCCAATCCACCACGCAAAGGAGCGGTATTGATTATGCTTTATGAAAAACATGGTGAAATCTATTTTCCTCTGATCCAGCGACCATTGTATGAAGGTATACATAGCGGACAGATGGCTTTACCAGGAGGAAGATATGAAGAGAAAGATGAGGATTTGATAGCCACGGCATTGAGGGAAACTCATGAAGAAGTGGGAATACATCCAGATCACATTCAAGTTATTGGGGCGCTTAGTGAGTTTATGGTCACTGCAAGTAATCATCTGATATTACCTGTTGTCGGGTTTACTCATCAACCACCTCGTTTCGTAGCGGATGAAGTGGAAGTAGATGAGGTAATAGAAGTCCCTCTTCTTCAGCTACAGGACAGAAATAGAATCAAAGAAAAGGAAATAGTTACGGCACATGGCTACCGACTGCACTCGCCATATTTTGATCTGGAAAACAAAGTGGTATGGGGTGCAACAGCTATGATGCTCAGTGAATTTGAGA
>CAYGPP010000216.1:0-3912 GCA_964351885.1 uncultured Marinoscillum sp. | reverse complement strand
GTTGGAGGTAGAAGAAGATCAAGTCGAAACGGTACTTGACCAAATGGCAGCTGAGGAAATTATGCAGTTGGTTCAGCAGCTTTCACCTGGATATAGAGTAGTCTTTATGTTGTACGTAATTGAGGGGTTGAAGCATCATGAGATTGCCAAGGAATTGAATATCACGGAAGGCACTTCTAAGAGTAATTTGGCAAAAGCCAAGTCAAAACTGAAAGCGTCATTGTTACTCCATCAATCATTACGATCATGACATCTTTTGATGATAAATTTCGAGACAAACTCGATTCGCACGGTTATAACAAAGAACCATCTGATGATCAGGTAAGTGATTTCTTCAGGAAATTTGATGGTGAAGATATAGTGAAAAGCAGCTTTAAACTTTACCTGAAATTGGCGGCATCAGTTATCTTGGTTTTGGGCGTGGCTTGGGTTAGTTGGTCTATTGCCAATGTTGAGATTACAACAGGACTGGCGGAAGTCAAAGAAATAGAATTGCCGGATCACTCCACAGTTACGATTAATGCTGAATCAAAATTGAGTTTTAATCGTATTGGTTGGGTCTTGGGAAGAAATGTGAACTTAGAGGGAGAAGCATTTTTTGAAATAAAAAAGGGAGAAAACTTTGCCGTAGTTTCCGCAATGGGAACAACCGAAGTATTGGGCACCAGTTTCAATATCTTGGCACGAGGAGATACTTATGAAGTGAGCTGTCATACAGGCAAAGTAAGGGTCACAGGATGGGATAGTGAGAGTGTGCTCAGACCCGGAAGGAGAGTGAAATTATCTAGAAACCCTACGGTGAAGAAGTCTGAGTTCGATACACTCAAGCAGACTTGGAAACAGGGAGAGTATCACTACGATAATATCAGTCTGAGTGAAGTTATAGAAGATCTCGAGCGAGCTTTTGATCTTTCCATCAATACTTCCATGGTATCTATTGACAAAAAATATACCGGATACTTTCCAAGTGCCAATCAATCGCTTGCTCTACAATTGGTGTTTGAGCCTTTCGGTTACACATTTCAGGTGGAGAAAGATGAGGTCATTCTTTCGGTCAAAATAGACTAATTTCAAGCGATCAAGTTTTGAAAATTAGCCACAAGCGTGAATCGATTTCTGATTTATATTCTATTATTCCACACCATCACGCTACTTAGCGCTCAAAATAGCGCTATCCGAATTACCGAAACATTCGACCAAACTCCGTTAAAAACTGTCTTAACTCAACTTTCCAATGAGTACAAACTCAAAATTGCCTATAGCGATGACCTGATAGCAGATGTATTGATATCAGCAGCATTGAAAGATGATAGCTTAACCTCAGCTTTCACCAAAATATTGAGTGCAACGACTTTTACTTTTGATATTATCAGATCATCTACCATCCTCATTAAGGAGCGCGTAGCGTCTGAGGAAGTATTACCCTTGATCAAATCTCTCTATGGTTCTGTGGAAGATGCCGATTCTGGCGAGAGATTACCTTTCGTATATTTTTATCAGCCCTTAGAAGCGCTGAGTACCAGTTCAAATGAAGATGGTTATTTCACACTTTCGAAATTAACTACTAAGTCTAAAATTGTCGTTTCCTATATTGGATATCGAGATACTACGCTTCTAGCTGAAGACCTTTGGGATAATGGTCGTATTTCTTTAAGACTATTTCCTTCGCTCTTTAAGTTGGATGAAGTCATTGTGAATAACAGCAGGACCAATGTTTTCACCTCCACGAGTAATCTGTCTTCTATTGCTTTTAGTCCAGCTTTCGCCAAGTCTATCCCTGCTGCTGGTGAGTCTGATGTGTTTCGAATGATGCAACTGTTGCCAGGCGTAGCTGGGACAAATGAACTCTCCTCTGGATTAGCTGTGAACGGTGGTACGACCACACAAAATCTCGTGATTTTTGATGGGATTCCGATTTATCATGTGGATCATTTCTTCGGTTATTTTAGTGCTATCAATCCCCACGCAATTAAAAGCATCAATCTATATAAAGGTGGTTTTGAAGCCAAGTATGGAGGTCGATCTTCCAGTCTGGTCAACATAGTGGGGAATGATGGAAATGGAGATGAGGTTTCTGGACAACTTAGTTTCAATGAACTAAGTGCCAATACCTCTTTAGCAATCCCTATTTCGGACAAATCGAGGTTGTTTTTGTCAGGTAGGAGATCTTACACCGATGTGATAGAGACCTCATTATTCGAGTCTATTTTTTCACTTTATGAAACTGACCTTCAAAGTGATGTCAATCAACTTAGAATTGAAGACCAATCTTATAACCCCGAGTTTTACTACACGGATTTGAGTTTCAAGTTTAGTACGGATCTGACGGATAGAGATTTGTTGGAGGTAAGTTTCTATGATAGCAATGACATCCTCAATTTCACCGAAGATTTCACGGCCGTACTTAGTAGAGATACTTCCCTAAATGTGAAAAATGTTGGTTTTATTAACTGGGGAAATGTAGGGTCATCAGTTAAGTATTCCAGATTATGGAACTCGGATCACTATTCTAACTTTTTATTTTCCTTTTCAAATTACGCAAGTGAGTACCAAGAGATTGCGACTGTTGTGGGAAATGACGCTGGAAGTAGTAGGGCAACTGAGCAGGATAATATGATCCGAGATATCAGTTTCAAGATAGATCATGAATGGAGAATAGCCGCGAGAAAGTTTGAAACTGGATTACAAATTTCGAGTTACACAACGAGCATCAATAGCCTCTTGAATGATAGTAGTATTACGGACATAGATCAGGACAATATTCTTCATTTGATCCATTATGCTCAGTATCCAATAATCAAAAATCCACAATTGGAAGTAATTGCCGGATTGCGTACGAACTATCTGTCATCAACGAATAGGTTCTATTCTGAGCCAAGGATTAACTTTTCCATGAGACTTACTGATCGAATATTTGCTCATGGAGCAGCTGGAGTTTATCGACAGTTTGTGAATCAGATTCAGACTGAGAATGCACTCCAAGGAAGTAGAGATTTGTGGCTGATTAGTGATGAGAATATTGCAGATCAGCGATCTAATCATTTGATGCTAGGCGCTGAATATTTCAAAAATGGATTGAGTTTCTCTACCAATTATTTTCAAAAGACTTTTGATGGGATACTTGATTATGCTTTTCGGACTGGAGGACTTGTGACCCCATACGAAGATTATGAACGACTATTTTTTGAGGGTGAAAGCATAGCAAAGGGATTAGAGGTATTGCTCAAAAAAGAGACTAATCAGTTTACTGGATGGGCGAGCTATACATTGAGCGAATCGCTCACAAGGTATCCCGAATTGAATGCTGATAGTTACTTCCCAAGTGATAATGATCAACGGCATGAACTGACGCTTTTTGCGTCTTACCAAATTAATCGAATGACTTTTTCGTCTACTTGGTACTACGGTTCGGGATTGCCTTTTACAACTTACTCTTTGAGAGAATTTGCCAATAACAAGAATCAGAAAGTGACCAGAGTCCGTGCCGATCAGCAAAATAATCAAAGGTTACCAGCGTATCACCGATTGGATTTTGGTCTAACCTACTTTTGGCCATTTGAGAAAACGAGATTGCAGGTGTCAGGCAAAATTTTTAATCTCTACGATCGTGAGAATATTCTTGATCAGCGCGTAGAGATTATCCAACCTCCCAAACGCCAAGGAGCAGCACGGCAATCGCTTCCACGGATTGTCCCTTATGACATCCAGCTCATGGGGTTTACACCTAGTTTCTCTGTTAATTTTAGTTTTTAGCGCATTGATTTATTCGATTTGGACACCTTTCTGGATACTTATAATGCCTGTACAACTCGTATTATTTTCGTAATTCCTCTCCTTTATCCCGGATTATTCATTAGAAAAATGAATAATTGACGAAAATGCTGTTCCCAGCATTTTGTCAGGGTTAACCGC
>CAYGPP010000215.1:2178-4160 GCA_964351885.1 uncultured Marinoscillum sp. | reverse complement strand
GTAATGAAGGCTTACGTTTTGTAGGTCTTCCACCTTTGGTGGATTCGTTCAACATATGCTATGAATGAATGGGGTTTTATCGGTAAGGATATTTTCGTGGAGATTGGAAAGTCCGCCACAAGTTTTAAATATAAATCAAGGCGTGGCTTTGAGGAGTTCGAAAGGTTAGTGCATTCTAATCCCCACTCATCATAGCTGGTCTTTATAAGCAATATCCGCAAATGAGAATAGCATTAATCTTAATCACGATTCTTTCCAGTTGTATTTCCAAACAGGACAATAACGAACATCTGAACCTGAATTTTAAACTAGAAGTTATACGTGAAATCCTACTAAATTCGACCAACGAATTTATTAATCGTGAACTCATTATCGCGGATGTTGGTCATTTATCACCACCAGTAATGGGAAATTATTACAACGAACTCCCATTTTTGATGGAAGCATTAGACGAACCCGATTCTACGTGTATTATAGAACAATTCAGAGAACGAAAAAACTTCATAACAACAAAATTAGAATCTGATAAAATCAGCATTCTTCCACTATCAAAAATGCCTGAAGGCTCAATTTGGGAAATTTTAGAATCAGATAGTATTAATGGTGTTTATTCCATCGAAATGCCAATATTCAACAAAGATTTAACGAAGGTATATTTCAGGTTTGGTTACATGTGCGGAGAACTTTGTGGAACTGAACAATCCTATATTTTCGAACAGGCTACCGAAACGAACAGCTGGACAATATCGAAAGAACTGGAACTGTCAATAAATTAAAAAGCTCATAACATCATACATGAAATCATGCTTTTGGCTGCTAGAAGGAAGGTTTGAGCTTACGCTAGCCCCGCTGAATTATAGATTCAGCTTTATTGCAACCAAAACTTAATTATATAAAAAACGCACGCTTGATATATAGGCGTTAATACCACTTTCCCCAGCGTAAATAAGATAATCGTAAGCCCACTGATTTTTAGGATACATTACCATCTAAGCACTATAAATCACAGGCATTTGTCCTTTCCATTTGTTCCAAAAGTCTTTTTCGGAAATTAATGCAGCCATGAAATGACCTACATTGATTCGGCTTACTTTTCCTGCATCAAAAATGGCACTTCTAGTTGGAGAGGGATGAATCTCATAACCGGTTACGACTTCTTCATTTACTAAACCATCTGGACGAACGGCAACCCATTCGATGAAATCATTCTTCTGCCCAATCTCAGTTCGTAAATAATCAGCTGCCATTTCATTGTCCACATGCGGAGGTAACAATAATCGAAGTAATCCTATCACCATTTTTTGACCTGTTGATATTGGTTCATTCAAGTCTCTGTTACTGTTGCCAGTAGTATTCATCAGCACAAATTTTATAGGCTTATTGGGTGCATTCTTTTTAATGGCTTTACAGAGCAGCTCGACCGCATCGGTAACTAATTGTCGAGGTTTACCATAGACTCCTTTCCAAGTGATATTATGACCCAGACAAGAAGCGACTGCATTGCAATCCTGAATATGCTCTGCCATTTCATCCACAGTAATGTCTGATACACTTGCTTGGATGACCGACAAATTACTATTGTCTTTCCACGATTCAGGTAAGTTGTCAAGGGAACGCACAATCACCTTTACTTTATGTTTCTTGTTTAGTAGTTGCTCCACTAAATGCTTCCCGGTTGCTCCACTTGCGCCTACTACTAATGTTGTCATGATGTCGTTGATTAAGTGTTCATGTAGGAGTTATTCCTAATGCTGATTACCGTAAGCTAGGTGATTCTCAACTGGGGCATTTTTAATCGCTTTTCAGATGACTTATAACCAGGACCAATTGTCAATCTGGTTTGTAAAATAGAAATAATACCCCTAACGTCATTCCGGTTTGCGAGGCACGAGCAATACCGGAATCTGAACATGCAGTAAGAAGTGGTCATGAGATTCCGGTATTTCTACACTTTGTTCCGAAAACCGGAATGACGGGAAAGA
>CAYGPP010000215.1:0-2078 GCA_964351885.1 uncultured Marinoscillum sp. | reverse complement strand
CATGAGATTCCGGTATTTCTACACTTTGTTCCGAAAACCGGAATGACGGGAAAGAGCGTGGTTTCGAGAACCTGTCCGTCCGGCAGGCGGGCCGGAATAAAGGAAAAGAATGTGTATTAAAGCCTTTGATAGCCTAAAACCCTCATTCCTCCAAAACCTTATAAATAACAAACCCATCAGTGTCCAAATTAACTGAGCCAAGTAGGAGAGACGCTCGCTCTGGTAGCTCAAAATTGAAAGGCTCTCCGAAATTGATTACTACCTCAATGTGACTAGACTCATAGCTTCTCGTGAAGCGAATGCGATTGTCCTCAAACGTGAGTTTTTCATAGCTGCCATATTGCAGGGCTGGCTCGGAATTACGAAGTGCAATGAGCTGCTTGTATTTCGAAAGGAGAGAGGTATCATCTGATTCTTGCTGGGCGACATTTAGGTCTTGATAATCTGGATTGATCGCTATCCAGCTTTTTGTGGTTGAGAAGCCCGCCAGCGTATCGTCTGTCCATTGCATGACGCTGCGAGACTTGTCTCTGTTGTGACTATTGCCAATTAATAGTGCCTCATCAGGGAACTTGCCATCTTGGATGGCGAGTTGGTAATGGGTAACTCCTTGAATATCATGTATTTCCTCTAAGGAATTGGCAAGATGATTTTTCATTCCAATCTCTTCTCCGTAGTAGATGAATGGGACGCCCTTTGCTGTGAGCATTAAAGCGGCCAACGCCAGTGCTCTTTTAGGATTGTTCTCAGCGAGGCGGCTGTGCAGGCGTGGCATGTCATGACTCCCGAAAAACAGGGTAGGATAGTTGGTCATGTTTGTTTCCATACTCTGGAGTTCGTCAAACAATCGCTTAGCTGAGAATTCAGCAATACTCCCAAAATTGAAGTTGAAAACCACGTCCAGCAGTTCAGAACCTTGGTATTGCATGAGTACCTCTATTTTATCATTTCCAATCTCCCCAACAATGAAACGATCATCATATTCATTGATCGTGGCTTTAATGGTTTTCATGGCTTGCTTGACCCCTTGCTGATCAATGTCATGTTCATGCTTTTGATTTCCATTTTCATCCACAGGATTGTCTTGGGTGATGCCATCAGTAGTCAAAAAATTGATCACATCCAGTCGAAAGCCATCCACACCAAAGTCCAACCAGTAGCGGAGTACTTTTTGAACTTCCGCTACTACCTTCGGATTCTGCCAATTAAGATCAGCCATTTGCACTGCAAACTGGTGATAGTAGTACTGAGAAGTGAGCGAATCATATTCCCAAGCCGGTCCTCCAAAAAAGGATGTCCAGTTGTTTGGTGCATCTTTCCATACATAGTAATCGCGGTATGGATTGTCAATGGATTTGCGTGATTCCTTGAACCAGTCATGTGCCGTGGAGGTGTGGTTTGCCACAATATCCATGATCACTTTAATGTCTCGGCGATGTGCTTCTTTGATAAACATTTCAAAGTCTTCGAGCGTCCCGTAAGTCGGATCTATTTGATAGTAACTGCTCACATCATAGCCATTGTCCACCTTAGGTGATTGTAAGAAAGGTGTCAGCCAAATACCTTTTACTCCCAATTCTTGGATGTAATCTAGCTGCTCAGTCATGCCCTTTAAGTCGCTGTACCCATCGCCATTGCTATCCTTATAGGATGGCATATAGATTTCATAAAACACCGTTTCTTTCCACCAAATATCTCGTTCCTGGGGTTTTTCAGGTACTGATTGACAGGAGACCATGGTGATGATCAATATGACGAATGGAAGAATGGGTTTCATATTTATTCTTTAGTAATCATTGTGATAATATGACCCTCACCACTCACTAGGAGAAGGGAATGTGCTTTGATTTTTTGGTCTTTACGCTTTGTACTCACTCGGCGAGCAATGGAAAAGTTCCTGGAATGATTTGTAGAAATAGGATCGACTGTTGAACCCGGTCTTGTTGATGATCTCTGAGACATTCAAATCTGAATTAGTAAGCAGGTATGCGGCTTTTTTCAGACGATACCGGTTGATCATCGCATGAGGTGTTTGGCCTGTCAGTGCTCTCTCCTTTTTATAAAGAGATGTTTTGCTT
>CAYGPP010000214.1:0-4200 GCA_964351885.1 uncultured Marinoscillum sp. | reverse complement strand
TCGAGTGTGTGGCCATTGGGGTTTGGTTTGGCTTGTTGTGCGATTGAGATGATGGGAGCTTACACTTCGGGTTACGATTTGGATCGTTTTGGGGTGTTACCAAGAGCTTCGCCTAGACAATCTGACGTAATGATTGTGGCTGGTACGGTGACATTCAAAATGGCTGACCGAGTAAGAAGACTCTATGAGCAAATGGCCGAACCACGTTATGTCATTTCGATGGGCAGCTGTGCCAATTGTGGCGGTCCGTATTGGGAGCATGGCTATCATGTGGTCAAAGGTGTAGATAAGATAATCCCTGTGGACGTATATGTGCCTGGTTGCCCACCAAGACCTGAAGCACTAATTGGGGGCTTTATGAAACTCCAGGAAAAAATTAGAGGTGAATCTCTGATGAAGCCAGAGGCTTTAGAGAAATTGTTGGAGAGGAGAAAAGCGAAAAGGGTATAATGGGAATTGAAGAAATCAAATCACTAGTTAACTCACAGATACCAAATGCAGTACTTGGAGAGGATTTGGGCGCTACACCCCAAGCTTTGATCATTGGGAAAGATGAACTTCATAGGGTATGTGAGTTGTTACACACTCATGAAGCCACATATTTTGATTCCCTTTCTTGTCTGACAGCTTTGGATAATGGAGAAGAGGTCGGAACCATGGAAGTGATTTACAACCTCTACAGCATCCCTAAAGATCTTCACTTGATGCTCAAAGTAACTCTCGATCGTGTGCAGCCAGTGATCGATACGGTCTCTGATATTTGGCAAACAGCCAATTGGCACGAACGAGAAGCCTATGACTTGTTTGGTATTCAGTTCAACAATCATCCTGAGCTAAGAAGAATTCTCTTGCCTAAAGATTGGGAAGGACACCCGTTGAGGAAAGATTATGTAGAGCAGGGAAAGTATCATGGGATGAATGTTGCTTATGATCGGTCAGAAGAAATGGATAATGAACAATGAAAAATTGAGAATGAAAGAGTCCGCTCGTAAGAATCCGCTTTTGGAAAAATCTTATCAATTTTCTTTAATGATTGTTTCATTTAGTTATCAGCTACAAGATGAATTCAAAGAGTACGTACTTTCCAAACAGTTACTCAGAAGCGGGACGGCTATTGGAGCTTTGTCCGAGGAGGCCCAGCAGGCAGAATCAAAAGCAGATTTCATTCATAAGTTAGCTATTGCTTACAAGGAAGCTTTTGAAACACATTACTGGTTGAGATTAATCAGAGATACTCAAAGGTTTGATTTAGATTGTTCTACACTATTGCTCAAATCGGAAGAACTCAAACGACTTTTAACTTCAATAATTAAATCGTCTAAGGCAGGTAAATAATTAAACATTGACCATTATCAATTCTCAATTTTAGTTTGAAAATTCAATATACATACGATAAAAATCATCTTAAAAACTCAGAGCCTACGGTATACCAGCCAGGTGATCTGAAGAAGGAGGAGATGCTGATCAATCTAGGCCCGCAGCACCCATCTACTCACGGCGTATTGAGGCTAGAAGTGATAAGTGATGGAGAGATTGTGAAAGATGTTGTGCCGCACCTAGGTTATTTGCACAGATGCTTTGAGAAGCACGGTCAATCAGTTCCTTTCAATCAAGTGATTCCCTATGTAGATCGTTTGGATTATGTGGCGTCTATGAATTCTGAACATGCGTATGCTATGGGAGTGGAGAGGATGCTGGGGATTGATAAGCAAATTCCAAAGCGAGTTGAATATATCAGGGTCTTGGTTGCAGAATTGAATAGGATAGCTTCACACTTTGTGGCGATAGGAACTTATGCCATAGACATTGGAGCGGTAACGCCATTCTTATGGATGATGCGCGATCGTGAACATATTCAGAGACTATTGGAGTGGGCTTCTGGAGCTCGTATGTTGTATAACTATATTTGGATAGGAGGTCTATTTTATGATATACCTGTTGGTTTTGAGGAGCGTTGCATCAGCTTTTCAAAGTATTTAAAACCTAAGCTTCGGGACCTTGAAAAATTGCTTATCAACAATAAAATTTTTATTGATCGTACTGCTAAGGTTGGTGTACTGCCAATGGATTTGGCTATCAACTATGGCGTGACTGGGCCAATGCTTCGAGCCTCGGGATTAGCGTTTGACCTCAGAAAAGTAGATGGTTATAGTGTTTATCCTGAATTGGAATTTGAAGTGCCAGTTGGCGCAGGTAAAATGGGAGAAACGGGTGATTGTTGGGATCGCACTTGGGTACGCTTTCGCGAATGCGAGGAGTCTTTGAAGATCATAGATCAGTGTTTGGTTAAGCTAATGGGAGATCTAAAAAGGAACAAAGAATTCAATCCGAGAGAACTAGTCCCGAAGAAGATCAGACCAAAAGCGCAAGATTTTTACGTTAGAGCTGAAAATCCAAAGGGCGAATTAGGATTCTTTTTTCGAGCAGATGGGCGAAGTGATATTGCGGTTCGATGTAAAGCGAGATCTTGTTGTTTCTCCAATCTTTCTGTCTTACCCGAAATTAGTAAGGGTCATATGCTTTCTGATTTGATCGCAATCGTAGGCTCCATTGATTTTGTGATGGGAGAGGTGGATAGATAGTTTTTTTTGTAGACCGATTCAGCGTTATAATCAGGTTTGCAGTCTTACTACCAAATGACTAAAACTATGAGCTGGAAAAATTACCTTCATTCCTTAATCACTCTCATGAATAGGATTAGTGGCAAAGTTGTTTAGTCTGTGCCAAATCACTTTTCGACTGCCAAGATTAGAATATCTTAGAAAGGCAGCTTCCAAAGTTTTTCATTTTGGCAATTTGTGTACAAAAAACGCCCTTTCAGTCGAGGAAAGGATGGCTATCAGACATTCCAAGCATTAGATACGCTGTTAATAAGCTAAATCTTGACTAAGCTCTAATTGTTAATTCCTTTGGCGTGGGGTTATCTCTTTCTTATGGATTAAGGTATCGGTCGTCTGTTCGGTTGATGATTGTGAAGTTTAGAGTCCCGTCGATTGAAGAGATAAGATTTCTAAAGCCTGAATTCGAAGTAGCGATTAGAAATTATTACATTTAGCGATATGCTACCCATTTTTAATTCCACACAAATAAGGCAAGCAGATGCCTTTACCATAGCCAACGAACCAATAGCCTCTATAGACTTAATGGAGCGTGCTGCCAAGGCTTTTGTAGCGGCGTATTTTTCGCTGATGCCAGGTGTCAAACAGAGGCAAGTAAGAATCTTTTGTGGAGTTGGAAATAATGGTGGAGATGGATTAGCAATCGGTAGACTTTTGTCCATTCGTGATGTACAAGTTTCCATTTATGTAGTTGGATCTCTAAGTAAAGCGACTGATGACTTTAAGTCCAACCATGAAGGGTTCAATCATTCAGGTTTGGTGCAAAGGATAGAATCAAAAAGCGATTTCCCAATTATTCAGCCAGACGACTTAATCATTGATGGACTTTTTGGGACAGGTCTAAGCAGACCCCTATCGGGACTATACGGTGAGGTCGTAAATCGTTTAAATGATTCGGGGGCATCTATTTGTGCCATTGATATTCCTTCGGGCTTATTTGCCGATGAGTTTTCCTTCGGGTCAGAAATCATAAGAGCCAAGCATACGATCACATTTCAAGCACCCAAGTTGGTCATGTTGCAGCCTGAACAATATCAATTTGTAGGTGAATGGCACTCTGTGGATATTGGATTATCTGAGGAGTTTGTGCCGGATGGCAGGTTAAGACATTTTTTGACTGAGGCTTCAGATATTCAATTACCTCAGAAGTCAAAATACAATCACAAAGGCATTGCAGGCAAAATGCTCCTTATCGCAGGAAGTAGAGGTAAAATGGGAGCAGCTGTATTGAGCGCGAGAGCCGCTATGCGGACTGGATTGGGCTTGCTCACCGTTCATGCACCTGAATGTGGTTTAGAGATTCTTCAAACGAGTATTCCTGAAGCGATGGTCTCGATAGATAAGGGAAAGAGTGTTATTTCAAACGTCCCCATTCATGAAGGTGCCCAGCTGGTGTTGGGGCCAGGAATTGGAACAAATACAATTACCCAAAAGGCCATCGAAAAAATCATCAGTCAGGCGAATACTCCAATTGTGGTCGATGCAGATGGACTTAACATACTTGCAGGTTCCAGTCAATTATTAACGGCGCTCCCGCCAGATTCAATAATTACACCACACCCCGCAGAATTTAGAAGGTTGG
>CAYGPP010000213.1:0-4223 GCA_964351885.1 uncultured Marinoscillum sp. | reverse complement strand
AAAATAATCCTTTCTGTTGGGAGACCCATTCAGAGAAAGGGTTTTTCTTGGTTTGTGGAGAAAGTCATCCCCAATTTGGAAACGAAATGTGTTTATGTGATCGTGGGAGCCTCCTTAAAACGCAGACATTTTTTCAAAAGTTTTAGGACGATTCTGCCTAAAACGATTTTTAACCTCTGGTGCCAAATGAATGGTATTTCAACGGACTCTTTGGTTCTTGAAAAGTTATTCAAAACCGTTAGATATAATAACTCCTTCATTCTATCCGGGAAACTATCTGACCACGAACTGGCTCAAATTTATCTGCATGCGGACCTATTTGTGATGCCAAATAGGCGTGTGGAAAGTGATTTCGAAGGCTTCGGGTTGGTGGCGTTAGAAGCGGGGGTTAGGGGTTTGCCATGCGTAGCCTCAACAGTAGATGGTATTCCTTCTGCCATAAAAAATGATGTTAATGGATACTTACTACCAGAATTGGACGAAAAAGTATGGTCGCAAAAAATTGACTCCTTATTGAAAAGTCATGATTTAAAGGAAATCGGATTGAAATTTCAGAAAAACATATTGGAAAAAAACTACTCATGGAAGAAAATGGCAAGCACCTATATGCATGAGTTCAATAAATTATTTTGAATAGGTAAACAACCCTTGAAATAGACAGAAATTAAGTTTTTCCTTAAGAATCAAACCCTGCGCTAATTTAATCAACCTCATATTAATACAAACCTACTGGTAATAGTCGATAGGCAGGTATTAGTTCATCTCACATCTCAATTAATCAGACTTGCCACTCTCCCTTGTCTTCATAAAAACACCTCCGAAACTTACGAAAGCAGATATCAGTGTGAAAATCAAACTTAATGCTATGCAAATGGTCTCGTCAATTCGGAAGTATTGATAACCCATCAGAAACGTGAATTCTCTGGATCCAAGCCCTCCGATTGTAAATGGAAAAATGGAAACAAAAGAAGAAAAGAGAAAAAGTACCCCATAGGCTATTTCATTTGATTCAATACCTAAAGACTTGAGTATGCACCAAGCACTCATCAACTGCATCACCTGTACACCCAGCGAAAGGAGTATAGATTTAGCAACAAAGGGGGAAAATTGCTCGAATAACAGCTTTACGATTACATAATGCAGTGGGAAAAGGACAATAAGGCAAGCTATGATCGTACGCAAGAGCCAGTAGTCATCGTTCGCATTTTGATATAAAAAAATAAATCCAAGCCCACCTAGGAATAATAAAGAGACTAGCCCTGATATT
Source organism: uncultured Marinoscillum sp. (assembly GCA_964351885.1). Taxonomy (GTDB): domain Bacteria; phylum Bacteroidota; class Bacteroidia; order Cytophagales; family Cyclobacteriaceae; genus Marinoscillum. Next base: position 2,956 of record CAYGPP010000213.1, on the reverse strand, counting down.
CTATCAATCAAACTTGCCCGAACAAGTGATTTTAAATCTGTATCAAACTGCTTGTGAAGTAAATAGACTTTGTATCCATCTCCACCTATACCTCCAGGTAAAAAAAGATTGTAAAACATACCAATCCAATAAAGTTTCAAGTTGTAAAGACCGCCAAGATTCAAACCAATACATTTGAAAAACCCTAGTAGCCGATAAGCACTTATAAGCTTAGAAACAATAAAAATTACCGCCGCAATAGACAGTAGTGAAATATTGGAGTTAAGAAGCACTACACTTAGCAGGTTCCATTCTATTTCACGAAATACAAAGAATAATGCAGCCACTGTGAAAATGAATTTCAGCCCGGTAAAGAAACGTTGCTTCAAAAGAGACTTATTTGCCAATGAAAATTTCTTTTACTCGGTAAGTCGTTTTATTCTGGCTTTCATAATAAGTCCTCACCACTAGCTCTGCCACTATGCCAATAGTAATGAGCTGGATTCCACCCAAAAGAAGTGTAACACCTAAGATCAGTAAAGGTCTTCCCCAGATGTCTTCTCCCATTACCTTCAGAAATAACAAGTAGAGATTAATTAGCATGCCAATACCAAAAAGTCCGATGCCTGTAACTCCAAAAAGGTGCATTGGTCGCTGTAAATACTTTTGAAAGAATACCATTAACATAAGGTCACTTATCACCTTTAATGTCCTCCCGATTCCATATTTTGATCTTCCGTGAATTCTTGGATGGTGCTTTACTAGCATTTCTGAAAGTTTAGCTCCTTGTAGCTGGGCCAGTACAGGAATGAATCGATGTAACTCTCCATAAAGACCTAAATTTTTCGCAATCTCTTTTCTGAAAACTTTTAATGTACAGCCATAATCATGAAGACGAACTCCTGTGAGCTTACGAATCACCGCATTCGCGATCTTGCTTGGGATTTTTCTGAAAATGACTCCATCTTTCCTTTTTCCACGAATTCCGGCTACTACATCTACCCCCTCCCTTTCCATCTTATCAATCATAGCGGGTATATCTGACGGGTCATTTTGCAAGTCTCCGTCTAATGTTACTATGTAATCTCCTTCGGCTTGCGCTATACCCCCCGCCATGGCGGTAGTTTGTCCATAATTTTTATTGAAAATAATTACTTTGGTATGTTCATCCGCAAATTTCTTGATGTTAGATGCTGTTTGGTCTGAGGATCCATCATCTACAAATAGCACCTCATAGTCCCATCCTTTCATTGCTTCCCTAATTGCCAAAATCATAGGTTCAATGTTTCTTTCTTCGTTCATTACAGGGATAACTAATGACACTTTATTAGCCATATAATATGTATTATGTTTGATGCAATTAAAATTACAACTTTAAAACTCGAACTTGGTCTATTTTTGCGATAGCGCTTGTCTATTCCAAACTACCTGACGTCAAAAAGAATGATCCAATCACAACTACTTAAGGTCGATATTCCTGATAAACTAAAAAAGGTTTTTTGGTTTGGGCTTGCGGCTCGACTGACTGCAATCTGTTTTGGTGGAGAAGCAACAGATTTCGTTTTTTTTAGGTTGCCTATAGCGGAATGCATTGCCTCTGGAAGTTTGCTTTATTGTGATTGTGTTTATAACCACACTCCCTTTTATCCCTACTTGTCAGCTATCATGTTTCTGCTTGCAAATGGGAATGCATTTCTTCAGTTGTTTTTAGTCAACCTTCCTCTTGCTATTGGGGATTCTTTGGTAGTACTTTTTCTCTATGTCCTTCTGTCCAAAATAGGAAAAGAAAAAATCGCCTACCTAGCCGCCTTGATTTATGCTTTCAATCCAATTTCCCTGATTGAGGTGGGCATATCACATTGGGATGGCTTCACTTCCATGTTTTTGCTCGTGGCTCTCATATGCATTGAGGATGGACTGATAAAAAGTGCAGGGCTGTGGGCTGGACTTGGCGTCTTATTGAAACAATTTCCAATTGTTATAATTCCTATATATTTTCTCAAGCAAAAGAATTTTGGTTCCACGGTTATCCTGTCCCTGATCTTAGTGGGGGTTGTTTTTGCGGCCTTTGCGCCATTCTTGATCAACTGCCCAGAAACATTTTTTCAAGGTATTATTGGGCACCCCCTTTGGATTGGTTCCGCCAGTGAGAAGGTCGGAATAGGTACGATTAAAAATATATTTGATCACCTAGGTTTAGCCTATCCAAAACTTATTTGGGCAATCCTGTTTTTACTCCTGCTTATTCTTCCTAGTTTGAAAACCAACAAAAACAACTATATCTATTATGCTGGTATTCTACTGGTCACGCTGGCCTTCTTCACCTTTGTGACTCATCGTCAGCTGATCATTTGGTGCCTTCCTTTTTTGATTATGATAATCCTTGAAAAGAAAACGTATATCCCATTTTATGTGCTGATTTTGGGTTACGCTATTCGGTTAATTAAACCAGATTGGTATTTTGGGTTCGTACATCTGGGAGTTGGCTTCTGGTTTTATGTTACTTTTTATCGTGAAATAATTGCCAAACGTTTCAATATTGAGAACTCCACTTCTAACTAAGGTTTTTAGCGTCTATTTAGATTTGCTTCATGCTTACCATACCTAATCTATGAAAATTGTATCACGGCAGGAATCCCAAAAGATCATTAATGTTTCAGGTGAACCCAACATTCAAGTGGATTCCCCCTTTGGGGAAACATCTACCGATCCCAAGTTGTTTTTTGTAACCATCAGCTCCTATCTATCTAATTCAAAACCTGATGAAGTGCTGATGTTTACAGATAATTCAATGATAGAATTATCTGATACTGAAGAGGCTATTTATAAAACCTGGAAGCGTTTCGATTCAGAAATTGTGTTTGCCGCCACTTCAGACTTTGATTACAAAAGTAAAGCTCTGCAGTATTTTTATTGGAAATTTTATCCACGGCAGAAATCATTTTATGACTTCCTTGACGCTAGACTTTTTGTAGGT
>CAYGPP010000212.1:0-4244 GCA_964351885.1 uncultured Marinoscillum sp. | reverse complement strand
CTCCAACTCCGTAATCTGGATTGGATCGTTGATGGGAATCAAATTCTTCTGCTTATCACTAAAGGAAATATCGTAAAAAGATTTATTATGAAATAAGTAGAGTTTTTTAGACTCGGTACTATGGATTTCTAGTATCTCATAAGGATTCGATTTAAAATCGCCATATAAGTAAAGCTTCCCATCAAAATACTTGTATTTAATATCTGCATTCTTCTTATAAATCATTTTAACATCTATGACTGAGGATTTATTAAAAGCCAATTCGTCATTTCCTGACATCTCTGGTAAATCGGCATCTGATACGAGTAATCCTTTTTCATCCGCTAAGTCGTTCAGCCCAGGCACCTCAACACTCGGAACAAATGACTCTTCTTTCTTTTCAATAATCATTGTCTCCACTGTAGATTCAACTACCTCCTTAGAAGGAATAATCTCTTCTATAATTTCCTTACTGAAGCCCCCCACAAGATGCTTTTCAGGCCCGGATAATTTAATATCAACCTCTGGCACATCTATTCTATGTGATTCCATTTCACGAGGGTACGTAAATTCTGAAGAATTGATTATTAATCCTTGGATTCTATCTAACCCCTGAGGCTTACTTGAATCTGAACTGAAAACAAGCCAACTACTTATACCTATCAAGGCAGTTACCGTGAAAACACCCAAAGATTTCACAACCGTAGAGCTTCCAAACTGCCCTAAACCGTACCAGCTTGGAGTAATGGATATTGCTTCTAATCGTGTTTTCAACTCAATCTTTCGAACAGCTCCAAGGCCTTCTGAAACTAATCGATCAAATTCTACATGACTAGCGAAATCCGAATTTTGAGTCATTTCTGAATCAAATGCGGATTGCTCACTTGTGGAAAGGTCATTCCTCAAGTGTTTATCAATTAAATGTTGCGGTGTTAATTTCATTAATCAAAAAAGTCAGTTGAACTATAGCGGGTTCTAATTAAACTATCTAATTTCTTTTTACATTTATACTTCTTGGTCTTCGCTGTATCAGTATTTGCAAAATTCATCTTATCTGCGATTTCCTTCATGCCCATTCCCTCAAAGTAATAATATGTCAATATCCTCCTACACGTGTCTCCTAGATCATTGACACACTCCATAACTATTTTAAGACGCTCTTTAGCATCATGCGTTTGAAACTCCTCTCCATCCACCTCTTCATGACTCAATCTCGATTTCCTATCTAGCTCCTTCCTCCAATGATTAAGACAAATACTGTAGAGATAGGTGCTGATTTTTGAAGTTAAAACCAACTTACCACTTGCAGCCTTTTGCCAAAATGCTATCAACGCTTCTTGATACACATCCTTCGCTTCCTCCTCTGTTCCACTATTTCTGAGCACCAGACTTGTCATCATCTTGTAGTGCTTTTGATATAAGTAATCCAAAGCTCTTTCATCTCCTTTCACTATTCTTTCCAGAATCTCACTATCCTTCATAGCTCATCAGGAGACAAATCCCATGTTTAAATACAATAACTCACTAAAAAGTAACCTCATTCTTTACACAACAGTGATTAAACTGAAATAAAACTAATCATTTAAGGCTTGATGCCTATCAATTCTTCATCTGCCACAGCAAATATGATATCTCCTTTCTTCACTTTAATGAGGTGATTCCCTGTAAATGTTCCAAAAGAAGGTAAAAGCGAAAAAGTTTTACCAAAATAAAAACAGGGTAAAACAACCGATTGCCTTGCCAAACCTGATAGTCTAATACTCGGATGAACATGTCCAGAAATATTATATGATTTTGAGTCACAAGTTTCATGCGTGAACTCAAAGGGACCAAGCGTATAGCTAGAAAAAAGTTTTAAGCTAGTCGAATGGTATAATTCCTTAGTCAATTGATCATGATTACCCTCAACAAGAATCTGATCAATATTTTGGTGATGATTCGACCAAAGAACCAGATCATTCCATTCATTATTTGATTCGCTATGAAATAGATCCCCTAAAAACAGAATGCGAGTTGGCCTAAACTCTTCAATCAATGAATTCATCTTTTGGAAATCATCAATATGTACTTCTTCAGGAATTGGAATACCATGTTTTCTAAAGTGACCTGCTTTTCCTAGATGAACATCCGAAATAATAAGTGTCGCGTGTTCTACCCAATAAATAGCCTTATAGTTACTCAAAACAAAGGTTTGCTCTTTGAATAGAAAGCTGTGTTGAGTACCATAGAATTTCAGGCTATTCATTCACGGGTAGCCAAATCTGTGTACGATAAAGAAACATTATATAGCCTCTTACATTGAGGTGTCCCTTTTCATCGACCCACAGTTTGCTGTTATAGACACTTCCACTTTCTGGATCGAGTATTTCTCCATTTTCATATTCCCCGCTTGATTTATCAAGCTCCATCCCCCTAATGATCTCCATCCCCAAAATCTTTTGATTCTTCCTATCTCCCGGACATATTCCACAAACAGGATCTTTTTCTTCATCTTCCTCAACAAAGAGTTGAAAAATGGAACCATAGATCTTTCCATTTCGCTCCGTTATTTCTACTATTGAGCGTTGTTTACCAGTTTCATCGTCAATAGTTTTCCATCGACCTGTTACGTCTTGCGCTCTTCCAGAAATGGTTATAATCAGACAATTAATCACGAATAGTATTTTCATATATTCCTTAATTCTTTAAAGCAGCTTTTTCAAGCTGAAGTTGCATTTTTCTTATTCTATCAGACAACTGTTCTGAAGTAAGCTTTTGACGCCTAAACATATCGACCAAAATAGGAAATGCAAAAGGTGATGGCTTACGGGTAGTTACAAGCGAGATTTTTTGTTGGTTAATTCTTCTGACAGCTTCAAAGAGTCTGGAGTACTCTAGCTGCAATGTCAATACCTCATCCATAGATTGCTTCATGAGCAGATTGTTTTTGTCATATTCTTCAAACACTTTAAACAGAATACCTGAAGAAGCCTGTAAATGTCTTGAACGAACGTTTTTTCCTGGGTATCCACGAAATATTAAACCTGCAATGGTCGCCACGTCTCTAAAGTTGCGCTTAGCCATTTCCGTCATATTTATTGATTCGTGAATATCGGGAACAAGATTATCCTCACTGAACAAATCTAATTCCAGAGCTTCTTCGATTGGTATTACTTGATCGGAAAGTAGTTCGAAACCATAATCATTCATGGATATGGATAAAGATATTGGCTTGATTCTACTGATTCTCAGTCCTATGACTCCCGCTAAAACTTCATGAACAAACATTCCCTCAAAGGGGTAGATAAAAACATGATTTCCAAATTTGGTTTTTGTTTTCTCAATCAAAAGTTTGTTAATCGTTGGTATTTCTGACCATTCGCCTTGAAGCTCCAAAATAGGCTTAATTGTAATCATCTCAATATCTTCATACTTCCCATCCACTGCGTCTTGAAGCTTTTGACGAATCTTGAATGCCAACATAGATGAAAGAGGCAGTCTTCCTCCCAACCATTGGGGAGTAAGGCCAGTTTTCTTTTTTGACATCTTAACAAGGACTGTTAATTCTTTAATCCTTATAAACTCTAGATTTCGTCCTGCAAACCAAAATGAATCGCCTATTTTGAGTCTAGAAACAAAGCTCTCCTCTATTGTTCCGACATATCCGCCAGTAAGAAATCGAACTTTGAGCGATGGATCACTCACAATAGTTCCTATAGAAAGCTTGTGCTTAGCGGCCGCCTGCTTGTTGATAATCTTATAAACTCCATCGTCATTATAGACTCTCGCGAACTCATCATATTCGCCCAAAGAATTTCCCCCTGTGGTGATGAAATCCAAACACCAACGCCATTCTTCAGTAGTCAAATTTCGAAAACTATATGTGGTTCTCACTTCTTCTAGGATTTCTAAAGGTCGAAACCCACCGCTTACAGATAGTGTAACCAAATATTGAACTAGTACATCAAGACTCTTTTCGAGAGGCTTTCTACTCTCAAAAGCACCTTCTTTGATAGCTTCCCTCAAAGCAGCGCCTTCTACCAGTTCTAATGAATGAGTAGGCACAAAATAAATTTTACTCAATGCTCCTGGCTGGTGACCACTTCTACCTGCTCGCTGAAAAAATCTTGAAACTCCCTTAGGACCTCCGACTTGAATTACAGTATCAACTGGACTGAAATCTACGCCTAAATCCAAACTAGATGTGCAAACCACTACTTTGAGCTGACCTGCATGAAGTGCATCTTCAACCCATGTGCGTATATCATGATTCATACTACCATGAT
>CAYGPP010000211.1:0-4252 GCA_964351885.1 uncultured Marinoscillum sp. | reverse complement strand
GCGCAATATTTTCATTTTTGGAACAATGCTTTTGGTCATTCTAGCAGGATCACTTTACTACCGTTATTATTCCAAAAAGAAAACAAGTGAAGTGCTCTCAGATAAAAACATTCAGATTTCGGCTGCTCTTGAAGAACGAGAAACGCTCCTTAAAGAGATCCATCACAGAGTCAAAAACAATCTTCAAGTGATCTCTAGTTTACTCAATCTCCAGGCTGGTTCTCTCGAGGATGAAGCTGCTAAAGAAGCAGTTCGAGAAGGACAACATCGGGTAAAATCCATGGCACTCATTCACCAAAAGCTTTACAGTACGGACGATATCCGAGGAGTGGATGCGCAGGATTATTTTCAGAATCTTTTAAGCGAATTGTTTACGGCCTTCGGAGTTGATGATGACCGAATTGAGACTACAGTACAAGCAGAAGGGTTCAACTTGGATATAGATACACTCATCCCACTGGGGTTGATCGTGAATGAATTGATTACCAATGCCCTCAAGTACGCATTTGTAGGCAATGAGGAAGGAACGCTGGCTTTTGAAATGAAAGAATCAGATCAAAAGCTAATTGTCACCCTAAGTGATAATGGTAAAGGTATGGATGCTAAGGCCATGGAGCAATCCAATTCGTTTGGATGGAAAATGATCCGTTCGCTATCACGAAAACTCAAGGCAGAAATTAATATCAAAAATGAACACGGCACAGAAGTGCAACTAACTATTTCAAGATATAAATTAGCGGTATGAGTAAGCCCAGAATATTGTTGGTAGAGGATGAGCCGTTGATTGCGGATGATATCGCGGAGATTTTGGAAAAGAATGGGTATCAGGTGGTTGGTATCGCTGATGAAGCAGCTGACGCTCTAGAGATAGTTGAGGAGGAGCAGCCTGATGTGGCTTTGTTAGACATCAATATAGAAGGAGACAAAGACGGGATAGAGCTAGCCGCTGAGCTGAGCATTCCTTTTGTGTTTTTGACTTCCTATTATGATCAAGCAACACTGAAGCGCGCTGCAAAAGTCAATCCTTCTGGCTATATCGTAAAACCTTTCAATGAGAGTGACCTGATTGCTAATATCAGACTTGCCTTAATGAAAAGTAAAGCAATAAAGTCAGTACTTCCCATTGATAAATTCTTTGTTCGGAATCATCAAGAGTTGAAAGCGATAGAACCTAATGATATTCTCTATGCCGAAAGCGACGACAACTATGCCAACATTTATACATTGAATGGGAAGCACGTAGTGAGCCATACCCTCAAGAGTGTGGAGGAGAAGCTAGAGCTTAATGGGTTTTTAAGAATCCATAAGTCCTACCTGATCAACTTCCGAAAAATCACCAGCATTCATGAAGGTTACGCTTTTATTGATGAAATCAAGCTCCCCATTGGCAGATCTTATCGAGAAGATCTCTTGACGAATTTGTCCATTTTATAGGAACAGAACATTCAATCTGTATTCTCTAATAAAACGTCATTTTGGTTTTCTCTTTCCGTCATTCCGATTTGTGAGGCACGAGCAATACCGGAATCCCAATAGAATCCCTACTCATAAAGATCCCAGTATTTGTCCTTCGCTGCACTCATCCAAAACTGGAATGAAGTGCTATTTCTACTGTAACCGGTTTCTTTTCAATAGTATTCCATACCCAGATTGTCGTTTACTTAATCCAAACGGTCGTTCACTAAAACCCCCTCCATACCCTTCATATTTAGAATGAATTTCATGGGCTAATCAAAATGATAACCGCCATTATGAAAAAAATATTTACAATCGTTTTTACCAGCTTTCTGTTTCAAGTTTCTTTTGGACAATACACAGATTACTATTGGGTAGGAGGAAGTGGTGATGTGTCTGATTACGCTAATCATTGGGCTACTAGTTCAGGAGGCAGCACATTTCACACAGAAGAACCAGATTCTGATAGCAATCTAATATTTGATGCCAATAGTTTCAGCTCTTCAGGACAAACCGTGTCAATTACAGCAGGACTATTTTGTCATGACTTTTCAGCAAAAAACGCCACAAATAGTCCACATTTTGAAGCTAATTCTACTGATATCAATATTTTCGGGTCTTATAGCTTAAACCCTAGCGCAACCTATAATTTCAGTGCCGTTTACTTTCAGTCTTCTAATACTGAAACCATTGATATAGGTGGACTCACCATTAATAGCTTTTTTGAAAGATGGGCGTTCAATAATGGGACATATGAATTCATAAGTGATGTAACTTTCGATGCAAACTTCATAGATGTAACTGGTGGTTTTATTCAAATAAACTCAGGTGTTACGTTTACAACGACGCGACTTATTAGGCTTAATTCTGGGGCTACCCTGTTAAATTTTGGTACCTTAATCTTCGATTCTGGGTCATACTTAAACATCGTTAGTGGAGGAGTATCTGGTAATGATATAATTTTCAAAAGGAATACCACTTTTGGAGAAAGTGAAGGAAAATATAGCATTGTTGGTAGCCCTGTTACAAGCGCTTCTACTAGTACCCTCGGAAACATTGTGTACAAATATGACGAATCTCAAGACTATATGGGAAACGATGGCTTGGATAGATTTGTCCAAATCACAAGTCCAGAAACAATGACTCCTGGCAAAGGATATTTTTCTGCAAATACAGGAACCATTACTGTCTCAGGAATGCCCAATTTAGGAAATATAGATATTCCTTTAGAATACTCAAGCAGTGCTAGTACTGAAGCGGATTACGACGGTTTCAATTTAGTTTCCAACCCATATCCGACCACCTTGAAGGTGAGTAATTTTCTGAGTGCAAACGGAACTAGCGGTACAGGTGCCATATCTGACGAAATTTATCTCTGGGTAGATGGAGGTAGCAATAATGGCAGGAGAAGCAATACAGATTATATGACTGTCAATGGAGTAGGCTATGTTGGAGGCAGTCTTTCACGTGCTGGAGATTATAATAACAACCTTGGTTCTTTTCAGGGATTTTTTGTGAAAGCTACTGGTACAGGACAGACATTGTCCTTCACAGAAAGTATGAGAAATCTTGATAGCGGAGATGATGACAATTTCTTCCGAGAGTCTCCCAAAGAAATATTTAAAATTAGAGTGGCATTAGAAAATGAAAAACTGCATGCAGAAACGCTCATTGGATTCTTAGAAGATGCTACAATGGGTTTAGATCCTCTATATGATGCAAGGAGTATGTTAGCATCAAATGCACTGAACATCACTACGCTTATCGGCAATACAGCATACAGTATACAAGGAAGGCCTTTGACATCTGACAAAGATAATATCGCGCTGAACTTTGAAACTAAAACTGAAGGTATTCATCAATTGATATTTGATTTTGAGCATTTACCTATTGATCAGAAGGTAAGTTTATACGATAGTTACACTTCCAAAGTACATGATTTGAATGTTAGCGATACTTATGAATTTACGAGTAATGCAGGGAGTTTCTCGGACAGATTTCAACTGATTACTGGGAATAAGATTATAATGGCTTTTGATGAAAATTTGAATGCAACAGTAGAGTATACTTTTAGCAATAATGAAGTCAATTTGAGATCTGCTCAATCGATTCAGTCCATTGTTATTTACAGTTTTCAAGGAAAAGTCTTGGATGAGATGATCTTTGAATCACAAGAAAAAGCAAGATCCTTTAGGATGAAAAATTGTAAAGAGAAACTAATCATCCTTCAGGCCACTGATATTCACGGAAAGTCAGATGTTCAAAAATTTCTAATCAAATAATGCAGCTATGAAAAATATTATCATCTTATCATCAATAGCAATGTTTTTTACTCCAATAGCTCTTTTGGCACAAGGCCCACCACCAGCTACTCCCATAGACGGTGGCTTGTCATTACTCCTTGCTGCAGGGGGTGTTTATGGTATCAAGAAACTGAGAGATAGCAGAAAGAAGTAGTCCTTTAGAATGAAAAGTCCTCAAAACCGACTCATTTTCATGAGTTGGTTTTTTTTGAATGAGTGTAAGAAAGCCTCTTAATACCTCTATTCGTATAAATAAGATACTATATATCAAGAATGCAGGGTTTCAACCAGCCCAATATCAGTTATATGACTTGTCTGGCAGGTATGTGCTTAAAATCTAAACAGCAAACGCTAAGGTAGATTTGAGCCATCTGCCAGATGGGATATAGCTGATCTCAAACGGTGTAGAAACAAAGAAAATAGTATTGAAATAAATAACTAGTGTCATCCGAGTAAAAATTGGTTTGGCTTTTAGGTTCTCGGAAAAATACAAT
>CAYGPP010000210.1:0-4270 GCA_964351885.1 uncultured Marinoscillum sp. | reverse complement strand
CACCTTCACTGATCGGCAAGTAGGTCGGTTTTACAACGAGCAATTTGTCAACGTTCGGCTCGATATGGAAGACATGCCTGGTGCGTTGATCGCGGAGGAATATGAAGTGAGCTCATTCCCAGTTTTGCTCTTTTTGGATTCCAATGGCAATGTGGTCCATCGAGGCTGTGGCGCTATTGCGACGGACGAGTTGATTGCGTTAGGCGAGGCTGCTCTTAGCGATAGGAACCTTGCCAAACTTGATAGCTCCTTTCAGGCAGGAAATCGTGAGAATGATTTTTTAGTTACTTATTCAGGCCTTTTGGCCAATGCTTGTCTGGATTCTGAAGATTTGGTTGAGGGATATTTTGGTGGCTTGCCTCATAGCGAATGGACCAATGAGACCTCCTGGAATATGATCAATCTGAACGTGTCTGATCCGTTCAGCGAGCCATTTCAGTATTTGATGTCTTATCACGACATGTATTCACTGAAGTATGGAAAAGATACGGTAGATCAAAAGGTGTACAACACTTTGCTCGATGTGACTATCGCCATTTATGAAGATACAGATTTGCGTCTGTTCGCCACCCAATCACTCCAGCGGATGATTGCTGATGTGGATTTTTCTGGTAAGGAAGAATTGCTGTCTTTGACCAATTTAAAGAAAGCAGACCTCAAGCAGAATTGGACAGCATATGCTGAAAACGCAGTAAAAGTAGTGGTGGAGCAAGAGGTAACGGAACCTGATCAGCTCAACGAATTTGCTTGGAAATTTTACTTATTCGTGGATAATGAAGCTCAATTGGGCGCTGCAAAAGGATGGATGCAATCTGTGCTGGATACTTATCCTGATGCGACTTATTATGATAGCTATGCCTCTTTGCTTTTTAAATTGGGAAAACAAAAAGAGGCCGTAAAATATTCGGAAAAGGCCCTTCAAGCTGCGGAGTTGCAACTTGAAGATTTGATGCATTATGAAAGCCAATTGAAGAAGTTTAAGGCTGGGAAATAGTTTTTAGTATACGGACGTCAGCTTTCGGCTAGCGAACTGGTAGTGTCATAATTTTTGACCCATACTTCCTTTGTATGATCGACATTCTCGTAAATTGGAGGATTAGTTTTATTAATTCCTTTTATTTAAAAGGAATATCCGCACCAAACGGATGTGATCAAGGATATTTTTCTTTCCACTAAAAAAGGGGAAGAAAAATTCTGGAATGACGTTCCAGGTATATTTTATTTTATCTGGTTTTAATCTATCTCAGCTTATCTGTAAAGTGAGTATCACCTTTCTCCTTAGAGAATTTATCAGCATTGAAAGCATCTGTTCCTCCTTTTGGAATAGATAAGGATTGCCAGTCATCACCTTTCAGGAGTTTGCCGAGAAACACCATCTGCCCAACGTGATGAGGATAGTGCGCCATCTGTCGTTGGATAGCGTCCATAACCGTGTGTCCTTCATTTCTAATGTAAATCACTTTTCCCAAATCTTCTGATTTCAGCGATTCTAAGGCCCCAATAAAACACTTCCAGCCCTCGTTCCATTTACTCATTAGTTCCTCTTGGGTATGAATATCGGACTCAAATTCTCCCTCGCGATCTCTCCATGGTTTCTCTCCATCTTCGGTCAAGAAATTCGTCCAACGCGAGAGCATATTTCCCCAAAGGTGCTTCACGATTACTGCGATGCTATTGGAGGAGGGTCCCGGGCTCCAGAATAATTGATCTTCTTCCAATTGATCAATAGTCCGCTCGCCGAGTTGCTTGTAGTAATTGGCGAGCTTGATAGTGTTGGCGAGATATGGCTGCATCATGGAAGGGTTTGGGTCAGGTAGTAATTTAACGATTTAGGAAATTGTTGGCCACACATTCAAACATTAGCTTTTCATGAAGAGTTAAGATTCTAATGGATTTAAGTGACGCAGATCAAGACAGAATAATCGAAATGGCATGGGAGGATCGTACGCCATTTGAGGCGATAAATTTTCAGTTTGGAGTGACAGAAAAGGAAGTGATTCAGCTGATGCGAAACAGCCTTAAAAGCACTAGTTTCAAACTTTGGAGGAAGCGGGTGAACAGTGGGCCGAGCCAAAAGCACGCAAAGAAGCGAGTCGATGGGATTGATCGCTTTAAGTGCTCGCGTCAAAAAAGCATCAGCAATAACAAGATTTCCAAGCGATGACCTTCGTAACAGACTACTCACAGATCTTGGAAAAGATGGAAGCCATTCAACCGTTAGAATATGGAGCCACTAGGAATTACGCTAACGGAGCAGTTACCCGATTGTCTCCCTACATTTCTCGAGGAGTTATTTCTACCAAGCTAGTATATCAGTCCATTCTTAATAGAGGATTCAATACATACCATGCCAATAAGCTGATTCAAGAATTAGCCTGGCGAGACTATTGGCAGCAGATCTGGATCGCGCGAGGAGACGAGATTAATCAAGATTTTAAGCAACCACAACCTGAGGTAGCGAATCACGAAATTTCACAAAGTATTGTAGAAGGCACTACTGGAATAGAAGCTGTTGATGTTGCAATACGGGACTTTTATAAGACCGGCTACATGCACAATCACATGCGGATGTATGTCGCCTCACTGGTTTGTAATATGGGTAAGAGTCATTGGCGAGTACCAGCACAATGGATGTATTACCATTTGCTGGATGCCGACTGGGCGAGCAATGCACTGAGCTGGCAATGGGTAGCTGGATCGAATAGCAACAAGAATTATTATGCCAATCAAGAGAATATCAATACCTATTTTGATACCAATCAAAAAGGTACTTTTCTAGATGTGACTTATGAGGATCTTCCAACCATAGAAACTCCATTGGCACTAAAGTCACTTATTCAGCCACAGCTAACGACTGTATTGCCTACAGGTGATTCCATTGTAGTTGATGCAGAGAAGCCGACATACATTTACAATTTTTATAACCTTGACCCACAGTGGGACAAAGAGGTCAGCGCCAATCGCATTTTACTCTTGGAGCCAGCGCACTTTGATCAATACCCGATCTCTCAACAGTCGTTACAGTTTGCACTGGAACTCGCTCGGAATATCCCTGACATTCAGGTCTATGTTGGATCAATTGATGAGCTGGTCCAAACGTATGAGCTCAAGGAAATACGCTACAAAGAACATCCGCTCAATACACACTACTCGGGTACTGAGTCGCCTAGAGATTGGATGTTTTCTGTGACAGGTTATTTTCCATCTTTTTTCGCCTTTTGGAAAAAATGCAAAAAGGAAATTCCCAAAGCCGAGCTAGAAGAGTAGACTCACCAAAATATCCATCCATATCTAAAACCATTAAAAGGCATCTATGCATTTGACCAAAGAACAAATAGAGCAAACTGATCGGATCAGAAGACTGAATATTATCAATTCGATCACGGGCATTAAGCCTGCAAATCTGATCGCAACAAAATCCAATGATGGTTTTCCGAATGTTGGAATTTTCAGCAGTGTGGTTCATCTGGGAAGCGACCCTGCGCTGATTGGTTTTGTGATGAGACCACAGCATGAGAAGCCAAGAGATACTTATATCAACATCAAGGAGAATGGTTTTTACACCATCAATCATGTCCATTCGAAAATCATCGAACACGCACATTACACATCGGCTAAGTTTCCAAAAGAAGATTCTGAATTTGAGCACTGTGGACTGACGGAAGAATATCTTTATCATTTTCATGCACCATTTGTGAAAGAGAGCCTACTGAAAATCGGCATGAAATTTCTGGAAGAGATCCCAATTAAGAGGAATAACACAGTATTGATTATTGGTGAAATCCAACACCTAACTGTACCTGATGAGTCTATGGATGAGCAAGGTCAAATCAACTTGGAGACCATAGACACAGCTGGAATTTCTGGCGTAGATACCTATTACGAATTGAGTAAATTGGGTCAGTTTCCCTATGCAAGGAAAAGTGATATGCCAGATTTACGCAAGTAAAACTAAAGCTCCTCAAAATTGAAAAAACGACATCTGCCAAGCAAAATCTGTGTGGTCTGTGACCGACCTTTCTCTTGGCGGAAGAAATGGAAAGATGTGTGGGACGAAGTAAAGTACTGTAGCAAAAAGTGTAGTGGTCAAAGACGACAGGTCAATGGAAAAAGTTAGTATCATATTCCCTCATCAGCTTTTTGCTGAGTCGGCCCTGTTGGGTCTTGGTCATCCGATGGTGTTGATCGAGGAGTTTCTGTTTTTCAAACAGTATGCATTCCATAAGCAGAAGCTTGCCTTTCATCGTGCTTCCATGAGACAGTATGCGAA
>CAYGPP010000209.1:0-4278 GCA_964351885.1 uncultured Marinoscillum sp. | reverse complement strand
CTCCAAGATTTCCTTTACCCGCCCTACTTCACCAGTGGTCAGTTGCACCTTGATACCATGCGTGTGGCTGGCTGACTTGGTAAGAAGCCGTTTCACTTCCCCTTCTGTCAGTTCCCCACTTCTCTGATGATGCTTCTGTACTATCGCTACCAATTGACCTTCATGAATATTTGTTCTAATCGTACCGTCACTCATTTTGATAAATTTATTGGTTAGAAAGATGTAGCTACTGCAGACTGTAAGGCTGCAAGCAAATAAATTTTTCCAAAAGAAGCTAATTGAATACCAAATACAATCTGAGCGTCTATTCTTTAATCTTAGGTTTCATTGCAGGTTTCGTAACTGCCTAATTATTCGAAATTCGATAAAGACTTCTTGAAGAGAAATAATATTACTACAAATAGGAAATTATAATAAAACTCCTTTACTTCGTAAATACTACAAATAGGAAACAATCAATTCTATCAATATGAAAAAATTTCAATTAGGAGAATTTGAAGAGATTGTAATGCTCACGGTGGCCATACTGTATGAGAAGGCATATGGAGTATCCATAAAAAAAGAAATAGAGAGCCGAATGGGTAGAACTGTAAGTGTAGGTGCACTTCAGTCAGCACTCAAGCGACTGGAGGATAAAGACTTTCTCGCATCTCATGATGGTGAGGCTACACAAGAACGTGCTGGGCGTCCCAAGCGATTTTTCAAGATCACCTCACTCGGCAAACAAGCCATGCAACACAAAAAAGAAACGCGAAATGCACTTTGGGATGCCATACCTCAAGTGTCTTTGGATGTGAAGTTTGCTTGGACGAAATGACACCCACCCCTCCTCGCCTATTTCTGAAGTTCTTTAGGTGGTTCTGTCATCCCAGGCTACTCTACGCCATAGAGGGTGACCTGCTCGAACTCTACGACGAGAGAGTGAAAGAATTCGGGAAGCGAAAAGCTAACCAACAATTCAGATTAGATGTAATCAAACTCTTTAGACCAAGTATTATCCGTCCTGTTGAGGGCACTTATAGATTAACCAACTACGGAATGTTCAAAAATTACTTCAAAGTCAGCTTTCGAAATATCCTAAGAAACAAGACCTTTTCATTGATCAACATCTCAGGGCTAAGCGTTGGTATCGCGAGCTGTGTACTCATCTTACTCTATGTCAATAATGAATTGTCGTACGATACTTACAACAGCAAGGTGGATAGAACCTATCGCGTCCTTCATCATTATGGAGGAGACGAGGAGGTTTTTGACTACAGTTCGCTACCTAATAGCGAATACCAAGTTTGGGGTAGCGCACCAGTTGCTCCTGCCATGCAAGCCTTCTTCCCTGAGATTGACCAAGTGTTCAGATTCACTAGCGATTCACCATGGTTAGTTTCTTATAATAATAACAGCTTTTCTGAAAGCAACATCCTATTTGCCGATTCTACGGCCTTTGACGTGTTTGATTGGAATTTCATAGCGGGTAATCCATCAACTGCGCTTATCAGACCAAACACCATAGTGCTTACCCAGAAACTAGCAAAGAAGTATTTTAAAAATGAAAACCCTATCGGAAAAACGCTCATCATGGATGGTGAAGATCCCTTTGAAGTAACTGGTGTAGTAGAAGTCCCGCCTAACTCCCATTTCACTTTCAATGGATTGATTTCTATGAGTACGTTTAGAAATAGTAGGCCTTGGATTTTTGACTCTTGGGGTTATGTAGACTTTTATACCTATTTCACATTGAAACCTGGTGTAAGTATCGAAAGCTTGAAAGAGAAGATGCCTGCTTTTATCGAAAGCCATATTGATGACGATTTCAATTTCTCGATGAAATTTGAACCAATGACAGACGCATACCTCTACTCCGAGGCTGGTCGTCAACCTGGGCCTACTGGGAGCATCAGCAATATTTACATATTCGGATCAGTAGCAGTCTTCATTGTGCTCATCGCATGCATCAATTTCATGAACCTTTCCACTGCCCGATCGGTAGAGCGCGCAAAGGAAGTTGCCATTCGCAAAACGATTGGTTCTAACAGAAGATCTCTAATTGGACAGTTCCTAGTAGAAGCGCTTCTTATCACCACATTAGCAGCGCTGATTTCATTTGTCTTAGTGTTTTTTGGTCACTCACTACTTGAAACCATCTCCGCCAAGACTCTACCAGTTTCATGGCTAATGACTCCACTGAATGGCTTGATCGCAATAGGGATAATATTCGTGATCGGAATATTAGCCGGTAGTTACCCAGCTTTTGTTCTTTCTACTTTCAAGCCGGTGGTAGTGCTGAAAGGTTCTTTCAAATCATCATCGAATGGAGTTTGGTTGAGAAAATCATTGGTAGTGCTTCAGTTTGCGCTTTCCATCATTCTACTTGTTGGTGCAACGGTAGTTGCCAGTCAGCTTGACTATTTGCAAAAGCATGATTTGGGCTTCAACTCAGAGCGAATGGTCGTAATAGACTATGGATATGATAATAAAGTCCAGTTGAAAATAGAGTACCTCAAGGAGCAATTTCTCAATCACCCAAGTGTAGAGAAAGTATCAGCTACCAGAGCTACACCGGGTGACTTCTTCCCCAATGCCGGAACGGGTGTAGCGGATCCCAAAACTGGAGAAATTACCTACCGCAGCCCTGCTATCTACGAAGTGGATGAAGATTTTGTGCCTACTTATGAAATGAAAATTGTGGCTGGAAGAAATTTCTCCAAAGACTTCCTCTCCGACTCTGCCAATGCGCTGATGCTCAATGAAGCAGCTGCAAAGCTCTACGGTTACCCAAATCCTGAAGACATCATAGGCAAGTCATTTGCACAATGGGGACGCGAGGGCAAAGTAGTCGGTGTGGTCGCAGATTTCAACTATGTCTCATTACACGATAATGTAGGACCATTGTCGATACGCTATGCCACCAGAGACAACACCTCTATGTTCTCTCTGAAACTGAAAAGCGATAATTACGGGCAGACGCTCAATGAATTGGGAGAAATATGGCAAAGTGTGGTGCCTCACAGACCATTTGACAATCACTTTCTAGATCAAAATTTCAATGCCCAATATGAGACAGATAAGCGATTCGGAGCAATTTTTTCTATCTTTTCTGGTTTAGCAATTTTCGTAGCTTGTCTTGGCTTATTTGGTTTGACCATCTATAGCACAGCACAGCGAACCAAGGAAATCGGCGTTAGAAAAGTGTTAGGTGCTTCTACTTCGCAAATAGTGACCCTACTCTCCAAAGACTTCACCTTATTGTTCCTCATTTCCTTAATCATCGCTATTCCTGCAGGTTGGTATATCATGCAAAGCTGGCTTGAAACGTTTGCATATCGTATTGATTTGGGTTGGGAAGTATTTGCCATAGCCGCTATTGTGACCCTCGCAATAGCTTTGATAACCATGAGTATCAAAACGATCGGCGCGGCGCTCTCCAATCCTGTAGATGCTTTGAGGAACGAGTGATATTTGGTCTGAGTATTCGACCGTTTAAGATCACTTTGGTGATAATGCAAAGATACTAGAAGGTGATATGATGCAAAAAAATCCAAGAAGATCTATGCAATAAAGATCTCACCAGAGCCTAAGTCGACATTGATGACCATGGATAATCTACTCTTCCTAGTTTGCAAGAAGGATGTTTGAGAATACTGTTTGTAACAGCAGCTAACATCATACCACCTCTACTTTTACCATTCCCTTACCACCAGTGTAATCAATAGCACTGCTGTACAAATAATGATCCGGCGATGCTAGAATACCCGCATCCGCTGGAGTTTAAAAATATGATTCGTTAAGATCATTTAAGTTACTCCTCTGCAATCAAAGCAACATCAAAGAAGACAAAAAACACTCGCTCATGAGGGACGAGCTGGTCCTGTAAGCCTATGGCTTAGATAATTACCGCAATAACGGGCATAATGCCCCGAAAAATAGTACTCAGCCAAGCCGAACGAGTACGGTATTGCGAAAGTGTAAAAAAAATTCGGCCTGAATGATATCGACAGCACAATCTGAATCTACATGCTACTGCATATCCGCTACATCGTTATACAAATCCCTCCACTCAGGATTTATCTTATTTATAACATTTTCCTTGTACTCCCTTTTCCATTTCTTCATGCGTTTTTCTTGCTCAATAGCTTCCACTATCGCATCAAAAAACTGGTAATTCAGCAATCGCTCGGTTTTACCGAGCTATAAATACTTAAAAAGCCTTTGGCTTTGATGTTATAATAACGGGCAGGATGCCCTATAAATAACACTCACTCGTCATAGACGAGCGAGTGCGGG
>CAYGPP010000208.1:0-4385 GCA_964351885.1 uncultured Marinoscillum sp. | reverse complement strand
TTTAAAACTTCTAGACCATCATCGTTGAAATCTATCCGTCCGGCTAAATGAACCATTTTCTGGTTAGTTAGTTCATGCAGCGCTGACATATCGTTTTTGATATCACCCAATTCGTTTCCACGCAGATCAGTAACCATTTCATCTTCATACTTCTCCACCTGAGCTTTAAGGACTTCATAGGTTGCTTTGGTGTCAGCCATTGCGCTGTGTGCGTTGACCAATGTTTCTTTACAGTAAAATTGATAAGCTGAGGAAAGGTTTCGCTTTTCCATTAGATGAAAAATCTTCTGGGCATCGATCAGCTTACGTTGATCAACTTCAAAATCTACATCTGCACGCAAAAACTCTTCTACAAGCATGGGAACATCAAATTTTAGGATATTAAACCCTGCTAAATCACAGCCTTCTAGCCATTGCGCTAGCGATTTGGCTACTTGCTTGAATGTAGGAGAGTCTTTGACATCTTCATCATATATTCCATGTATAAGACTCGTTTCGATTGGAATAGGAATTGTCGGATTGATTCTTCGGTCTTTCTCTTCAAGAGTGCCATCAGGCATGATTTTGATTAATGCCATTTCCACTATGCGATCAGTAGAGATAGTCGTTCCTGTTGTTTCGAGATCAAAAACAACTAACGGATTTTTAAGCTTGAGCATTAGCTAAGGGTTTTAATAGAGTTGAAAAATTGAGTATCCGAAACGCCGATCCTATTGAGAAGTGCTTTTGCTCCAGCGGAATGCTTTGGAAAATTCGCTTTATTGGTACTAACAGAGATTTTTGCTCCTTCAAATTCTATTTCAAATCCATTCTGAGTGGTTTGGCTTGGCAATTCACCATATGGAGTTTCTCTTACATCTGCACGTTCCTTTTTGCCCATCAAGATGCCCACTGCATCTTCTTCATAGAAGAATAAGCTGCCAGCCTTTGGTAGATTATCGGCTAAGAGTTCTATCTGAGAAATATATTCGTCAAAAGAAGCATAACCATCTGGAACATCGTCTTTGATTTTGTGAACCAATAACATGTGCGGCTTCAAATCATGAAATACCGCTTTGCCATCAATCAACGCATCGGCACCACGCATAATTATGATAGGAGCGTTGGTTATCTCCGAATCCTCCCCATACGTGAAGAAATCTGCTGGTTTGCCAATTGTCGTCAAGACATGCTTAATGATTTTGAAAATACTTTTGGCGCCATGGTTGCCTCCAATATAGATTCTCTGCTTATTTCTTAGGGCTTGGGTGTTGATGTTCATAGTTATGGTCTCAATCTCAAAAATAGTGTAAAATGATACCGAGCCAAACTTTTCAGAGATTAAGAGAAGGATATGTTTACTAGATGCACATATGTGAATAACCTGTGAGTAAGTAGTGAGTAAGCTCTTACGAATTATTTGAGTCAAGCCATTGTTGATTGTTAAGTTTGTACTCTTAAATAAAACCACCCAATTTTTATGGAAAACAGCAACCCATCTTCTTTTAAATCGACTAAACCAAGAAGACTAGGAGTTGCAGGTCTCTCGCAGCAATTAGGCAAACTGCCTCCACAGGCCATTGAGATAGAGGAAGCTGTTTTGGGAGCATTGATGCTGGAGCGGGACGCACTCACAAGTGTAATTGAAATTCTAAAACCTGATAGCTTTTACAAGGATGCCAACAAGATGATTTTTGAGGCTATTGTTCAGTTATTCAACAATAGTGAACCTGTAGATATCAAAACGGTTGTTCACCGTCTTAGGAAAAACGGACAATTAGATATTGTTGGTGGTGCTTATTATGTTTCGGAATTAACAACTAAAGTAAACTCAGCTGCGAATATTGAGTATCATGCTCGAATAATTGCTGAGCAGTCTATAAAGCGCGAATTAATCCAAATATCTTCTAATATTCAGAATGATTCTTATGAAGATACGACGGATGTTTTTGATCTATTAGATAAAGCCCAGCAGTCTTTGTTTGACGTTTCTGAATCGCATATCAGAAAGAACTTTGATAAGATGAATACCTTGATGCATCAGGCGATTCAAGAAATAGAAGAAAGAAAAAATCAGAAGGATGGATTAACTGGAATCGCTAGTGGTTTCACTTCTTTAGATCGGATCACTTCCGGTTGGCAAAGATCTGATTTGGTAATTATCGCTGCAAGACCAGGTATGGGTAAGACGGCATTCGTGGTTTCGGCTTTACGTAATGCAGCTGTTGATTTCAAAACCCCAGTAGCAATCTTCTCATTAGAGATGTCATCCGTTCAGCTAGTGCATAGGATGGTTTCTGGAGAAGCAGAGTTAGAGTCAGACAAACTTCGTAGGGGAAATCTTCAGGCATACGAGTGGCAACAATTAATTAGTAAGACCGGTAAATTATCGGAAGCCCCAATCTTTATTGATGATACGCCTGCTCTGAGTATTCTTGAATTGAGAGCGAAGAGTCGCCGATTGGTACAACAGCACGGTGTGTCGCTGATCGTAATTGACTACTTACAGCTGATGACAGGTGATACTTCTAAGAGCTCTGGAGGAAACCGTGAACAAGAAATAGCCTCTATTTCGAGAGCATTGAAAGGAATAGCTAAAGAGCTCAATGTACCGGTCATTGCACTATCTCAGTTGAGTAGGGCTGTGGAGACCCGTGGAGGAGATAAGCGTCCGCAGCTATCGGATTTGAGGGAATCAGGTTCAATTGAGCAGGATGCGGATATGGTAATGTTCTTGTATCGCCCTGAGTATTATGGTATTTCTCAAGATGAAAATGGAATGCCACTTCAAGGAATTGGAGAGGTGATAATTGCCAAGAATAGACACGGTAAACTAGAGAACGTTCAACTTAAATTCATCGGAAAGTTCACCAAGTTTGAAGATCTGGATGCGTCTATTGGTGGCGGTGGCGATAACTACGGAACTACTTTCCCATCAGCCAATGAACCAGCCAATACAGACTTCACCATTACGATCCCAAGTAAAGCGAATAAAAAGGATGATGGTGAAATGCCTTTTTAATCACTCCTCGAACTGAAAATTTAGATATGCCGACTTGAGCTCTTTCAAGGCATGTGTCTCATCACTTGACTCAGCAAGGGCGATTCCTTTTTTGTAAATTTCATCCGCTTGATCTCTTAGATTCATTTCGGAGTAGAGATTAGCAGCATGGTAATAGGAAGCTACATAATCTTCATTATGCATTAGTAAGTCATCAAACAATTCTTTGCTTTTGAGCTTATCAATGTTTAGGTATTCGATTGCTAAGGCGTATTTCGGAAACGGATCATTTGGATCGTCTTTTATGAATTGATTTAGATGTTTGATCCGCTCTTCGTTCATCGTAATAGTGATTATTTTACTAACTTCGAAAACTCAATATTAACCCATAAAATAAGTAAAGAGGAATGAAAATACTGGTTTGTATTACCCACGTACCCGATACGACATCCAAAATTTCTTTCACGGATGGCAATACCAAATTTGATAAGACAGGCGTGCAATATATCATCGGCCCATATGATGATTATGCCTTGGCAAGAGCAGTCGAATTGAAAGAAGCGAGTAGTGGATCTATTACTGTGCTCAATGTAGGGGAAGCTGAAACTGAACCGACTTTGCGTAAAGCATTAGCCATCGGTGCAGATGAGGCAATTCGTGTAAATGCTTTTCCAACTGACGCACTATTTGTAGCGCATCAAATTGCCAATATCGCGAAAGAAGGGAACTATGATCTCATCTTAATGGGTCGTGAGTCTATTGACTTTAATGGTGGACAAGTACATAGTATGGTAGGTGAGATACTTGGATTGCCTTCTGTATCACCAGTGATGGTGCTGGAGGTAGAAGGGAATAAAGCTAAGATTCAACGTGAAATAGAAGGTGGTAAAGAATATATGGAACTTGATATGCCATTCGTGGCTGGATGTCAAGAGCCAATTGCTGAATGGAAAATCCCAAATATGAGAGGCATTATGTCGGCTCGTTCTAAACCGCTCAATGTTGTGGAGCCCACAGGCGATGCAGCAGGAGTAGAGGTAGAAGTGTTTGAGCAGCCTCCTTCGAAAGGAGCTGTCAAATTGATCGATCCAAATAATATGGACGAATTGGTGAACTTATTGAAGAACGAAGCAAAAGTATTATAAGATGAGAGCATTAGCATTTATAGAAATAGAAGAAGGAATCGTAAAGAGATCCTCATTGGAAGCAGTAAGCTATGCAGCTGGAGCTTCTGATTCAGTATCGGCAGTTGTGTTTGGTGAATTGTCACCAGATGAAGTAACTAAAGTTGGAAAATCTGGGGCGAATAAAATTTTACAAGTATCTGATAATCAATTGTCTATACCAAATATTATGGCTTATGCATCAGCTATTGCTGAAGCGATGAATAAAGAAGGAGCTGACC
>CAYGPP010000207.1:2563-4387 GCA_964351885.1 uncultured Marinoscillum sp. | reverse complement strand
ATAAGTTCGTGGCAAGAAGACTGAACCCTGAGAAAGGGCACAAATTCTTGCCATATATTGTATTAGTCATTGATGAATTAGCTGATTTGATGATGACAGCAGGTAAAGAAGTTGAAGCACCAATTGCACGCTTGGCACAGCTAGCTCGGGCCATTGGCATTCATTTGATAGTCGCCACACAGCGTCCATCGGTCAACGTAATAACAGGTATTATCAAGGCTAACTTCCCAGCAAGGCTTTCATTCCGAGTAACCTCTAAGATTGACTCGCGAACTATTCTGGATACAGGTGGTGCAGATCAACTGATCGGTCAAGGCGATATGCTACTCTCTATGGGATCGGATCTGATTCGGCTACAGTGTGCATTTGTAGATACACCTGAGGTAGATCGAATCTGCGAATTTGTAGGAGACCAGCGTGGCTATGACGATGCTTACCTCCTACCAGAATTTGTTGGAGATAGTGAAGCTAGTGGCGAGTTAGGAGCTGTCGACCTATCTGATAGAGATGCCCTGTTTGATGATGCTGCACGATTGATTGTGATGCACCAACAAGGCAGTACTTCTTTGATTCAGAGGAAGCTAAAGCTAGGATATAACCGAGCTGGCCGATTGATCGATCAGTTGGAGGCTGCTGGAATCGTGGGAGGATTCGAAGGAAGTAAAGCTAGGGAGGTATTAATTCCAGACGAATATTCTTTGGAACAGTTATTGAATGAGATCAATTCGAAACATTAATTAATCAAATCAGGTTTTCTCCTGACTACCTATTAAAAACATGAAAAAATACATTTATACCCTAATCATATTCTGTCTGGCATTTGGAACTCAAGCTCAATATGATCCAGAAGCACTGACTGTACTCAATGCAATGAGCGAGAAATATAAGGAGATGGGTCCTTATGCTGCAGATTTCACCCAAGAGCTAATTAATGAAGCTGCTGGGATCAATGATCAAATCGGTGGATCTATTGTGGTGAGTGAAGATAAGTATGTACTCAAAATCGCTGGGCAAGAAATCTATAATAACGGAACGGATGTCTATAGCTACAGTGCTGAGATCGAAGAGGTGACCATCAGCACTTACGAACCAGAGGATCAGGAAATCACACTTGGTAATATTTATGACCTATACAAAGATGGATTCAAATACGTCCTAATGGCCGTCAATCAGAATGGTGACAGGATGGTAGAGCTAGATCCAGAAAGTAAGGA
The DNA here is from genome assembly GCA_964351885.1 of uncultured Marinoscillum sp. Classification (GTDB taxonomy): domain Bacteria; phylum Bacteroidota; class Bacteroidia; order Cytophagales; family Cyclobacteriaceae; genus Marinoscillum. The sequence continues at coordinate 3,173 of CAYGPP010000207.1, read as the reverse complement.
CAAAAGCTACTTCAAAATCAAATTGGTAATTGATAAAAACAACGGTCTGAAGAAGTTCACCGTAATGGAGCGATCCGGTAACCAGTACGTTTACTCCATCAATTCTCTTGTGAAAAAACCTGCTTTGACTGAATCTTATTTCACTTTTGATGAAAGTAAATATCCAGATGTAGAGGTGATTGATTTTAGGTAAATAGAAAGCATTCAAGACTTGATTAAAACAGAAAATGCCGATTCAAATGAATCGGCATTATTGATTAGGGATGTTGTACGGCTACTTTTTGATAAACGACATTCTCTGAATATTGTCTTTTGCTTCAATCTCAAAGAAGTATTGCCCACTTTTAAGAACACTTATGTCCACTTGGTGCACCTCACCTTTTGATTCACCACTAAGCTGTGTCCTTCCTAGCATATCAATGATCCGAAACCTATATCCTTAAAGATCAATTCATTAAGGGTCATTGCAGAGATATTGTGGCTTAACATCACTTCTCCTCCTTCTCAACCAGCACAGAGGTAATCTCATTGAGCCGATCCACTTTGGATTGAAAATCTCCCTTTAATTGGTCTCGAATGTTCTTGAGCTGATCTAAGAGTTCTGGTGTAC
>CAYGPP010000207.1:0-2553 GCA_964351885.1 uncultured Marinoscillum sp. | reverse complement strand
ACTTGCCATTCGTGCTAATACCAATTTTCAAATCTCCCTTCTTAACGGTTGATCCTAAGTAAAAATCACATAAATGCGGAGTATCAGCCACGTTGGTAAGCAGGTGTCGTTTTTCTGCTTCCTTTTTCAAGCGAACGTGCAACTCAGAATCGTCAGTTGCCAAGATCAACAGATCCATACTTCGTAAATCCCAGTTTCGCACCTTCCTCTTGAGGATCTTAATATGCGGGGAGGCCTCAGCGAGTTTTTCAAGTTCGGGAAGAATTACCGGCGCAATAATCCGAATGTTAGCCGCTGGATCATTCTTGAGTAGCGCTTCGACCTTTTCCAACCCTACATTTCCTCCACCTACAACCAAAGTTTGAATCTTGTTGAGTTTAAGGAACACCGGAAACAATACGTTTCCATCGGATTTGATCGCAGTACTCACGCGACTTCCGATTTGGCTGTTTCCCACCATTCGTTGACCTGTTGGCTGTTATTGGCTTGGGCCGCACCTTCTCCGAAAATCAATAGCGCCGGAGCTTCAGGTTTTCTCTCCCAAGCAATTTGGGCTATATCATTGGCCGTTCCTTTGATCACATCACCATCTGCATGCGAACCTTTGCTAATGATGGCAACTGGCAAATCACCTCGCCCGTTTTCCTGATAAGCCTTCGCTATCAATTCAAGTTTGCCAAGTCCCATGAAGAACAACGTAGTGGGAGCGCACTCAGCAGCTTTCAGTACATCTTCGCTTAAAGTTCCTTCACTCGTCGTAGCAGTCACTACCATGAAGCTTTGATTGACTCCACGAGTAGTTAATGGAATACCGAAGTATCCAGGAAGCATTACGCTACTTACCCCTATCACTACCTCCACTTCGATCCCGTGCTTCTCAGCGAACGCCCGCTCTTCACTGCCTCGTGCAAAGACAAACGGATCACCACCCTTGAGGCGAACAACATGACCCATTTCCTGCGCATACTGCACGATCAATTGATTGATGGTGTCTTGCGACACGCTTGACTTTCCAGCGCGTTTCCCTACCGGAATGTGAAGTGCATTGGGCGCATGCTCAAGCATTTCTGGATCTACCAATGCATCATAGAGCACAACGTCTGCCTTGCGTAGAGCCTTCACTCCTTTCATGGTGATCAAATCAGGATCGCCTGGCCCGGCTCCTACTAGCGTTACTTTAGGAATCTTATTCATCACTTAGGCTTTATAGAATTCGTTCACAACTAGTTTTTCTGTTGCTTCCTTGTTTCGGTATTGAGATACCTGATCATAAAACGACGTTGCTTCGCATAAGTACTTTTTAGCGAAAGCCTCGCTTGGTTCGTTTTGATTGATTTGATAAACCAGCTCGCTAAACGACTCAATACCTGCAACTTTTCCTTCCGCTACGATCACCTTTTGGAAATCGTCAACGATACCTTTGTGTGTATTACACTGGACATCATCCGCGAGGAGAATTGCTTTTGCCCCGATCACTAGCGTGTTATAACTGTAGTAAATAGAATCAGCCCAGCGGCCTTCGTCAAAAGTGAGTCGAGCATTGTCCAAGCGATCCTTCGCATCACTCACTATAGTCCCTACAAGATCGAGCATCACACCAGCACACTCCCCTACTCCAATCTCCGGAACGAAATCAGCTACCTTGCCCCAGTCTTGATAATACTCATCGGACAGTTCTTTGACATTTCCCAAATGCTTGAGAATGTCATAGAAATAGATCTTCCCTTGTCTGCGTACATAAGCATTAAAGTACTCTCCATCCTTTGCATTTTCCTCATAGTTATTCAGGAGGATTCTTACCGTTTCCGGAATCAATTTGGTAGGAACCTTAATGACCTTCTCGGCAATTCGTCCCAATCCATCGGGATCCACACCTCCACCAAGCACCACTTGCATTGCAGGGGCAATCTTGCTTCCGTTCTTTATGCTACTTCCGTGAAAGCCAATATTCCCAACCATGTGCTGACCGCATGAATTCATACAGCCGCTGATTTTAATTTTGATCAAAGCTTCATCCACCAAATGAGGAAACTCATTTCTGACAAACTCTTCCAATACCAGCGCCAAAGCAGTACTGTTTGTTACACCAAGGTTACAAGTGTCTGTCCCTGGACAAGCCGTCACGTCAGCCAAAGTATCAAATCCTGGTGCTCCAAATCCAAGTTCCTTGAGTGCTAAATAAACTGTAGGAACATTATCCAACCTCACAAACTTCAAGAGTAATCCTTGATTCAAAGTAAACCGAATATCATCTGAAGCGTATGCCCTCACTATATCAGCCAGTATTCGCGCTTCCGGAGATTTAATATCTCCCAGAGGAATTCTGACTTTAACAGCATAAAATCCTTTTTGCTTTTGCTCTACTACGTTGGTGTTAAACCAAACTTGATAGTCTTCATCATTACTCAAGTCAATTGTAGAAAGTTCCCCTGTGAATTCGGGCACTTCATTGACTACCTTAGTTATATCCACTTTATAGGTTTTCACCTTCAACGACTTCCGCTCTTCGTCGATAAGCTCAAGAAACCTATCAAGACCAATACCCTTCTTAGG
>CAYGPP010000206.1:0-4413 GCA_964351885.1 uncultured Marinoscillum sp. | reverse complement strand
CCAGTGAATGGTTCATTATTTTATAATTCAATCCCAGCAGTAGTTGATTCTGCATATGAGAATAAGACATTATTTACTTTTTCTCCTGGTACCAATGAAAATGGAAATCCGTATGCATCTTTTGTCTTTCAAGTAAAAGACGATTCTGGGCATCCAGAGACTGAATTTTCTGCTCAACGAGATACCATAAAATTCAAAGTGTTATCAATTAATGATGCACCTGTTGCTACAATCGATAATTACACCTTGCCCGAAGGAGGAATACTTACGGCAAATGATGCCGATGGAACAACAACAGGTGGAGACAGTACTGATGATGGAGTTGGGGTCAATGACTCAGATGTTGATGGCGATGCTTTGACTTACCAACTGGTTACTGGCCCAGACTTTAATGGTTCTACTTTTGTTTTCAATGCTGACGGCACTTTCGAATATGTTCATGATGGATCAGAGAATTTTGTCGATTCCTTCACCTATCGTGTAATTGACCCAAGCGGAGAAACAAGTACCGCCACGGTTAATCTAACAATCACCCCAGTCAATGATTTACCGAAGATTGATTTGGATGGTGATAACAGTTCAGGAGCTACAGCTTTTGACTTTTTTACCACTTTCCGACAAGGAGAAGGAGCCATCAATATTTCTGATGATGATGTAGTCATATCGGATGGTGATCTCACACCAACGATCCAAAGTGCTACGATTACTTTGACGAATCGTCCTGATGGAACTGATGAGTTTTTGACTGTCGGTAGTGTTGGCTCATTCACGATTACGGATCCTTATGATAATTCAGATGGAGTGCTCGTCATTTCAGGTTCTGGTACGTTAGCTGAATATCAAGATGTTATAGAATCAATTACTTATATTAATAATGCAGGAACCCCGGACGTGGCAGACCGAAATGTGACTGTAGTTGTTAATGACGGAACTGGGAATAGTAACTCAGCGACTTCCAATATTGTGATTAGCCCTGAGGGTGATTTCGATAATGACGGAGTGCCAGATATTACGGATTTGGATGATGATAATGATGGTATTCCAGATGATAAGGAATTTTGTATTACAGGTGGTTTTGCATGCTTACCGGGAGGAGTTGACCCAAGTGGTGATGAAGACAATGACGGTGTGCCAAACTACAAAGATGCCAATGATCCAGCTGTAGCGAGTGGCTGTACTGATAATGGATCTGGAGTTTGTACCAACATAGTTGCTGCCTATGACCCTGATGGCGATGGGATTCCGAATCATTTCGATTACAACTCGGATGGGGATAATTGCGCAGATGGATACGAAGCAGGTCATGGTCAAGTATTGCTATCTACAGGGGTAATCGCTGGCCCTTACGGAGCAAATGGACTAGCAAATCGTGTTGAGACCTTTAATGAATCGGGCAATATCAACTACACGATGAATGAGAAAAATGCTGACTTTTTCGATGCTCAAAGTGCAAGTTGTGACCTGTGTGTTCCGTCCTTAGATCTTGATGTCAATAATAGCAGTGCAGCTATTGAAGCGGAAGACTACAACACCTCATTTACTGAGGGAGATATCAATGTGAAAATAAGCGATACAGACAATGATATTATTGATCTCAATGACGTCAATATTGTAAAGGCAGAAATCACCCTAACGAATAGACCGGATGCTACATTAGAAGCACTTTCCATATTAGGAACGCTTCCTCCAGGAATATCGATCACGGACAACTATAATAACAATGACGGAAAATTAGTCTTAGAAGGAAATGCGGCGCTTTCCAGTTATGAAGCAGCCATTCGTCAGATCGTTTACAACAATAGTTCTACCAATCCTGATTTGGCCGTAAGAGAAGTCACAGTCCAAGTCTTTGATAGTGAGAATCCTAGCAACACGGCCTCTGCCTTTATCACAATAAGCGCAAGCAATAGTGACCCTGTTGCTACTGCCGACACAAATGCACTCAATGAAGGTGATGGAACCATTAACGAATCTAATGGGAGTGGAGCTTTATTGGCTAATGACAATGATGATGACGGTGATGTCCTGAGCATACAATCTATCAATGGAAGTACCAGTACAACTACTGTAGGCACCTATGGGACATTGGTTTGGAACGCTTCAAATGGTACTTATTCATACACCTTAGATAACAATGCGGTAGATGGCTTATCTTTTGGCGAGCAGGTTATGGAAACATTTACCTATGTATTGTCCGATGGTACATCCACTGATACGGAAAAACTGGTAATTACCATTTCAGGAACAAATGATGCGCCAGTAGCAAATAATGACACCAACGAAATATTAGAGAACGGAACTTCCGTTGACCAATCCAATGGTTCTGGAACACTATTAGTGAATGATACAGATATCGATGGTGATAATTTGAATGTTGCCTCTGTTACAAGTGTATCGAATGCCAATACCTCTAATGACCCAGGAACTTCTGTAACAGGACAATATGGAACAATAGCTTGGGCAAATGATGGGACCTATACATATACCCTTACGAGTCCTGTAACACTAAATCCAGGAGAAACCTTCCTCGACGAATTTGACTATGAGGTTTCAGATGGAGTTACAACTAATACGGCAAGACTGACTATTACGATAAAAGATGGCACCTATGAATTGGGAGTGATTTTTGATCGAAATGGAGAAGAGGGTGTCCAAAACGGTCGCTTTAGGGTAAGACTCTATGAACCAGGAACTACAACTAGAATAAATAATACAACTGCAGACCCAATAGCGTATCAATACGTTATATCAGGAACGGCTATTAATGGGACAGATTTCAATATTACTGGGACATTGAATATCGCCGTTGGAAGTAGTCAAAGAAACGTCAATATAAATGTCGGAGATGACAGCTTTGTTGAATGTCTAAATGAGACGGTTTCTATTACTCTTTTAGAAACATCGGATGTGCCTATTGGAGTAAACTCTTCAGCCACTTTATCAATTGTCGATAATGATGATATTGATAATTCTGCCTTTAGTGTCAGCGTTGATGATTTATGTGAAGGATCACAACCAACTGTAAGTTTTACTGGTGCGACTGGCTTTGAAGATGGAGACTATGATATCAGTTACAACATTGATGGAGGAAGTACCGAAGTAGTTTCCGCTGTAAGCATCTCAGGAGGCAATGGTTCTTTTCAAATTCCGTCGGTTACTGATGGTTCATATACATTAAACCTTACTGGGATTTGTGACGAGGCTGTCGCTGGAGAGTCTGATGGATTTACGGTAAACGCACCTGTATCGAACACTGATATTGCTTTAAATGGGGTATCAGCAATTTGTGCTGGAGAGTCAACGAATCTGACAGTTACACTGACGGATGGAGCAGCACCTTTTACCCTTACGTTGAGTGACGGAACAGTCGTAAATAATTACAATTCAGGAGATGACATTAGTGTTTCTCCTACTGCCACCACTCAGTATTCAGTAATCAGTGTAACTGATAATAACGGCTGTAATGGGACTGTTGGAGTCGATACAGAAACCATAACAGTAAATGATGGATCCACAGCGGCTACTATCAATGGAGCGAATATCATTTGTGAAGGCGAGAGTACAGATTTGACAGTGGATGTTGTAGGAGGTACCGGCCCATTTGATATTGTTTTGAGTGGTGGCATTTCTGTCAGCAATTATACTTCGGGTGATGCTATTACAGTAAGTCCATCGTCCACTACTGCTTATACCATTTCGAGTGTTACGGATGCTAATGGGTGTGTCGGTTCAGGAAATACCGCAACAGCCACTGTGACAGTTACTCCAATACCGGCTATCACCTCAGCTACCGGCGTTAGTCCTACTACTTATGGAGGAACTGATGGCTCTATTTCTTTAACATTTTCCGATGTGCCCGACGGATCCTACAGTATCTCATATGCATCTGGTACTTTCACAGGTGTTAATATTGAATCCGGTGCTGCGACTATCACAGGTTTAAATGTTGGGGATTACAATGACCTTACCTTGTCGGTGAATGGTTGTCCTTCAGTTGACGATGTTGATGTTTCAATTGCTCAATCTGCTGAGTTGAGTATTGCTCAGTTGAGCGATGGTAATGAGGCAGGTCTTGTGCCGATGATATTTACAATTTCACTTGACAAGGTTAATAATTCTGGTAGCCCGATTACGGTAGCTTATAGCTTTACCGGAGGAACAGCTCTTGCAGGTACGGACTTTAATAATAGCGGGACGACAGTGCTTATCCCAAATGGTGCTAGTTCTGTGAATTTGGAAGTTCCCGTATTGAATGATTTAACAGACGAACCGACTGAAACAGTTGAGGTTACATTATCTTCAATGGGACTTCCGTCTGGAATTATCGTGGGCACAGGTACTAGTTCTGGAGCTATTGGAGACGATGACAATGCACCAACCGTATCAAGTGTTACAAGTCCAAGTGGAGATGAA
>CAYGPP010000205.1:0-4414 GCA_964351885.1 uncultured Marinoscillum sp. | reverse complement strand
TAGCCAGTTTTTCTTTGTATTTCTTCTTAAGTGCTGCGATAGCTTCTTCTTTGTTGTTCTTCATGAATTCAAGCTCTTCACTTTGTCGCATGATTGGATTAAATTCCCTTAAATTTTTGTCACTCCAAATAGCTAACTCTACCACTACAGGTGCAAGTGACAATCCTTTTTCAGTTAAATGATAAAGTTTAGTTTTTTTATTAGTCGGGTGATTTTTTCTCTCTACTAGTCCATATGACTCTAAGCATTTGAGTTTTAACGTAAGAATACTGGTAGAGACGGCTTCATCACTTTCAGTAAATTCTTTGAAGGTTTGCATCTCCTCGATTAGCATCTGCTTAATAATTATCAGCATCCACTTGTCTCCTAGAATGTCAATAGCTGAAGTAATTGGGCAGTCGCATCTAAATTCTTGGTTCATAATAATCGATGTTGAAATTCAAATCGGTAAAACATTTTCATAAAATATTACTTCGTATTCCAAAGTAATTATCTATTTTTACTTCGTAAACAAAAGTAATAAATAATTAGCGAGATACATTATGAGCGAAATTCAAATTTCAACTTTAGGACTGGCTTTGTCCATCATCCCCGTGACACTTCACGGTATAGAAGTACTATTTCCTATGCAAGCCAGATGGATTGCAAACTGGGTATTGCCTTTTTTTGGACTTAAAGTTCCGAGCGGTAAAACAGCATTGACGCAAGACGAACAACTCACGATGTTAGATGCTGCTTTAGATGCTTCCCCGAGGGAAAAATTAACAAATGCGAAAGACTACCTATTTATTCTACTTTTTGAACAAAGACAAGGAGCCATTGGGTTTATTGCGGTAGCAGTTGGAGCCATATATGGGATGGGATTAGAACTTGCTGCAAGACAACCGTTGCATCTTGTTTTTGGAGTGGTTGCTGTGCTTATGATGCTCATAAATGCTAATCAAGCTGGAATTTTACCTTTTTTCGGTAAGCATCCTAAAATTTCTAAGCATGGCAAAAGTGTAGGAATTGTGTTTACACCTTTTTGGTTAGCGGTCGCTTCACTTAATTACTTGGCTTTTACCTATGCCTAAGCTTACCCTGACGAATTCAATTCTTGTCTAAATGTCTTGCTGCTAGCTTGTTTTTTTTGGATTAGTTATTATCCACGGTATTGTGCGACGTATTATGTTCATTCTATTTTTTTCGCAATCTGTTTTCTAAGAAATTTGACCCAAAAATTCCATTCAGTTAACTTTCGGTTTTCGGTTAAGTTATTTTCGAGTTTGTCAAATCCATCTTCAATTAAGGCATTGTGCAAAGAACGAACAGCTAAAATCCAAATGAGTGTTCCTTTTCCAACTGTATTCATTTCAATTGTATGTTTGATTTCAGTTTTTTTGTCGGTCAACTCAGTAATCTCGAGCTTATGAATTCCGTTAAATCCACTTGGTTTTGAGAATCGAAATTGAATTATCTCACTTGGATTATATTTTTCTACTGAATATCTTATTGGCCCGTGTCCACCTTTCGCTCCAACTTGAATTCCTTCTTTAAATTTCATTTTTGGCCATTTTTCATTTGGCCAAATTCTGTCGTTTTCAGTTGATAACGTTTTTGTTAATTCCGTTACTTTACTTTTTGGATGATTCAATATTCGTTTATGGATATTGAGTACTTTCAATTGGTTCTAAATTTTAATGTCGATATGGATTCTCTATATGTTGCTCAACGTTTACGGTATGAATCGTGGCTGTATTAAAAGTACAGAAATTTCGGTTTACTGACGAAGCAATCCGCAGGGAACATCTTCGTACAAGAGACAGCCACAAGATTTCTACAGCAGCATGTAATGTTCAATTTCTCCTATCAGTTTAGGAATTTCAATTAGGGCATAATGCCAATGAACTCAGAGACTTCAACTCCCCAAAAGTTTCAAGTTTTTGGAGGGTTTAGCTTGTACTGGGAAAAGGACAAGTCCTTTTGCTCCGAGGGACTTGTCCTTCGACCCAAAACATCAAGTCCTTCAGCCCCAAGGGACAAGTCCCTTAGGGCCGAGGGACTTGTCCCTTTTCTCAGTTTAGCGTAAATGTTGACTTTTTCGACCTTTTTGGTCTTATCACCAACAAGCAATGTCTACCACTTCATAGGTTTAGTGGAATACAATTCCCCAGATAGTGCGAGCTTGTAACTCGTACCTTAGGCGACATCAATTTTCCCTTCCCATTCGAATAATCAATAGCACTGCTGTATTTCCAGTCTTCTGGTATACTCACGAATGAGGTAAGAGTTGGAACTAAAGTGGCTCCTTGAATCAAATGGAGTCTATCGCTACAATCTCTTTTTCTAGTATCATCCGTCACTGCCTAGGAGTAGACACGAGCTACAAGTCCGTGCCAACGGGGGTAGCGGAAGGGCTAAATGCAATTGAGGTACTATTGGCACTACTTGTTATTTGCTTTCCAAACTAAGCTAACCGATTCTCAGTCACACATTTTTGTTCGACAAATCTTATACATTAGCTATCGAATGGCGAACCAAGATCGATTAGAATCCTCAATCGCTACGAACAAAAACAAACTGTTCGGATTCATACGAAAGCGCGTCAAAACGAATGAAGATGCGGAAGACATCATTCAGGACGTCTGGTACCAGTTTAGCAGACTCATCAACCTGGATGAAATAGAAAGTATTAGTGGGTGGCTCTATCGGGTAGCCAGAAACAAGATCACAGACCTCTACCGGAAATCAAGAGAGGAGCCAGTGGAGGAATTGCTCTTTCTGGATGGAGACGATACAGATATGCGAGACATCCTCTTTGGGCAGGCGGAAACCATTTCAGATCAGCTATTCAAAGACCTATTCTGGGAGGAGTTGATGGATGCATTGGAAGCACTCCCTGCAGAACAGCGAGAAGTTTTCGTCAAATCCGAATTGGAAGGGATGAAGCTCAGGGAAATTGCTAAGGAGAAGAACGAAAGTATTAAAACGATTACTTCAAGAAAAGGGTATGCAGTGAAGCACCTGAGAAGTCGATTAATAAAATTATATGATGAACTTTAAAGACCCTATTTATGAATAAGAGATTTGGTTTTAAAATAGCTGGCATGGTGATGATGGTCCTCACCTTTGTCTTTGGATTATCAGCCGTGGTGATGTACTTGTGGAATTATGCGCTAGTGCCAACACTTGAGCTCAATCCATTGGGCTACTGGCAGGCCATGGCGATCCTGGTGCTTAGTAAGATTTTATTTACTGGGATAAGTCCACGAAAATCCGGAGGCCCTTGGAGGGAACGTTGGAAGGCCAAATATCAAAACATGTCGGATGAGGAGCGCCAGGTGTTTCGTGACCGATGGAAGAATCGTTGTGGATTGGATGAAAAAAAATCATCTGATAATCAATGACTTGCGAATTATTTTCAGAAAATTAAAGTAAAAAACGGAGGTCTCCGTCTTCTTAATTGTAAATGGATTTTTAACTAAACAATTAAGAAATGAATCACAGAATTTTAATACTCATTGTAGGTGGTGCGCTTCTAGGAGCAGCCATATTTTTTATCCCCTTCTTTTTGCTCAAAGTAGGAGTGATCCTCCTGATGTTCGGATTGTTCCGATGGATGTTTAAAGGAACAGGAAGATCTGGCCGCTGGGCTGGGTTCGCGGACCGCATTCGCTCCATGAGTGACGAGGAGTACGCCAACTTTAAGGCGGGTGGTCACGGACCTTGTGGTGGAAGCAGAAATAAATTAGCAACCGAAAGCGTACAATCATGAAAAAGTCAACAAGAATAATAACTGTAGTACTATCGGCAGCATTGACATTTGGCACTTTGTACGCCACCCTGGGGACAGACTTTAGAAAGAATCATTTCGAACGACACGGATATGAGTGTTCGAGTGAAACGGAAACAAAGCCTTCCACCGATTAGCGAGCAGTATAGTTTTCAGTAATACCACTAGGGAGATTCTTTGGTGGTATTTTCATTTCCCTAGAGACGAATTAAGTTGAACTGAAAGAAATACGATTGTTCAATCTGTGTAAAATTCTGATGTTATGGTAAATTCAATATTTTCAACAATGCGATTAATATAATGTCCAGTTTTTTGTAACAATTCCAGTCTTCTGCGAAAAAGCAAAACAGCAAACGAGATAAGAAAACATTCAGGCCATGTATAAACTCAGGAGAATCATCTGGGTTGTCTTTTTTGATTTCATCAAAAAGCTTGGCCATTTTTTCGGCCGCTTTTACATCAGCCGGGTTTTCATTTGCATGTGTGGCTTTCTCCATGCCCGCCTAAGGCAAAAAGAAATCATAATGTTTCGGTAAGTCCTTTAGCTCAATATCTAGTTTGTCATCCGTTTTGGTGTCAATGGCAAGCAGAAGCTTATAATCTGTGACAACCACAAAGCGTTGATTATGCTTGATGTTGTTG
>CAYGPP010000204.1:0-4439 GCA_964351885.1 uncultured Marinoscillum sp. | reverse complement strand
GCACTTATCCCATAGAGTTAACGGCCTATCATCCAAATGGCAATAGTGAAGTTTACCTAGGGAGTGTCACCGTGACCGATGACCAAGCCCCCGACATTAGTTTCAGCACAGACAATAGTTGCATCTCCACACTGAGTCAGTTCACCTCGATTAATACCTCAGGAGACATCACGAGTTACAGTTGGGATTTAGATGGAGATGGTGTGGAAGATAGTACTGATCCTAATCCGAGTTATCAGTATGAGAATATTAGGGGTTATAATGTCACCGTAAGTGTAGAGGCTTCTACAGGATGTGAGAATTTTTTGGTAGACGAAGTGACCATTTATCCAGAGCCACCAGAGCCCTTAATCACTTTTGGAAAATCTACTTATTGTCAGTTTGAAGAGATTTCCATTACCAACAGCACCATTGATGCGGGCTATGATGACGTTCTCGAATACCATTGGATCACTCCTAATCAAGACACCTTAGTGGGTAAGGTTCCTGAGTTTTCTTTTGCCACACCGGGACAGAAAATCCTAACAGTTTACACGACTATTCCAGGGTGCCAATCAGCATCCATCAGAAGATCTCTCTTGGTTTCAGCTTCTCCAACCATGGCTTTTAGTGTGACTCCTACTTGTTTTGGAGAGACTACCGTTTTCACCAACACCTCACAAGGCGCTTCCTTCCTTTGGGATTTTGGAGATGGGTTTACCGGGACGCAGACGAGCATGTCTCATGTTTACTCAGCTCCGGGGACATACTTCGTTAAACTCCAAGCCACTAACCCTAATGGTTGTATTAACATGCTCGAAAAAGAAATTTTGGTAGGAGCCATCCCTAATGCAGGATTCAATTACAACATCGTATGTGAGGATTTTGAATCCAAATTGACTGATGTCTCAGTGGTAGAAGGGGCGGATATTATTAGTTGGAATTGGATCAAGGATGGGGAGACCTTTTCAAACGAACGGAACCCGAGTGTCTTTTTGGAGAACCCAGGCGATGAGACCATCAGCCTGACGGTAAGTGCATCGAATGGCTGTTCGTCTTCCTATACAGAAGCCATCAACGTGCTGGCCAATGCCGACATTGAACTGGATGTGAGCGTAGCTTGTTTTGGAGATTCTTCTGTGATTTCAGAAGTTAATCTTGGTGAAAGCAACATTTCCAATCGAATCTGGTCAGTGAATGATGAGGTGTTGAGTTTCAGTGGCTCATCATTCAAGTATTTATTTTCAGAACCAGGGACCTATCAGATTAGCCTTATGGTGGATACAGAAAACCTCTGCTCGGCTGAGATCACGGAGCTTGTAGAAGTTCGTGCAAAACCTGAGTTAGCAATTGAACTACAGGCAAGTTGTGAGAACGAATTGAATACTTTGATTGATAACTCCACCTCTCCTTTCGATCCAATCGTTTCAAGATCGTGGTATCTAGAAGATACATTTATCGGAAACGGAAAGCAGGTACTTCTAAGCGGTATTCAGGCTGGTGCTTACCAAGCTATGCTTCTGGCCACCACCATGAATGGATGTTTGATATCAGACTCTTTAGACATTAATGTGTTGAGCTATCCGCAGGTAGATTTTATTGTGTCTAATAATTATGACACTCCTCCATTTTCTTCACAGTTTGCTAACCGTACTACCAATGCGAGTAGCTACAATTGGTATGTCAATGATGTGCTGGTTAATAGTGATCGTGATTTTGAATATACCTTTTCTGATTTTGGATTGTATCAAATTAAATTGGTGGCCCTTAATGAGAATGGTTGTACCGACAGTCTGACTAAAGTGGTCACGGCCGTTGTTCCGCGAGTGGATATGTCTATTTCTAATCTGGAATTCAATGGCTCAACTAATCCTCAGCAAATCACGTTTGACATAAATAATTCTGGCAATCTTCCAGTGGAGATCTTTCAAGTGCGATTAGAATTTCAGAATGATTATCAAATAACTGAGACTGTTTTTCAGAAAATTGATTTTGGTGCATCGGCCATAGTGACTCTTAATGTAAATGTTCCCGAAGGAACGAATACTGACTATTTATGTGCTCAAGTAATCTCCCCATTTAATTCACAGGACGAAACCCCAGAGAACAATGAATACTGTCTGGACCTAATTGGCAAGACTTCCTTTGAGCCGCCTTATCCCAACCCTACTCGAGATCGGACGATCATACGGACGATACTCAATCAAGCCGGTTCGGTTAAAGTGACCATTCTTGACTTATCAGGTCAGATTCATTCAACCACGTTGATTACGGATTTAAACGTAGGTTTACATTCCTTCGAAATTGACCTTTCGAAATTGGATGCAGGGACTTACTTTATCTCGATCACTCATTCTGAAGGCGTACATCATTCCAGGATTATTAAGAAATAGCAAATTTTCAAACCTTTCGACAAATCAGTTGTTAAAAGCCGTGGAATTATTATAAAGAATCCAAAGAATTATCATTAATATTACGTTTGTAGCAAATAAAATTTGGAATGAAGTTGAATTCAGTACAGTTGAAGTTAGATGAAATCGATCGGAAGATTTTAGAGATACTTCAGTCAAATGCCAAAATCACCAATGCGCAGTTATCAAAGGATATCGGGCTTTCGCCTGCTCCCACATTGGAGCGCGTAAAGAAATTGGAGAACTCGGGTATTATCAAAAGTTACCATGCGAGATTGGATACTGAGCGTATTGGTCTTGGCGTGCATACGTTCGTTCAGGTTACCCTGAAAGGGCACAATAAAAGGAATATAGATTTATTCTTAGGTGAGATCAATCAGATTCCTGAAGTAATCGAATGCCATCATATTACGGGATCAGGGGATTTTATTCTTAAAGTTATCTCCAAAGACATCACTTCCTATCAACGCTTGATGTTGGAAAAAGTGAGTGAAATTGAAGTAGTAGATAGTCTTCAGTCGATGATTATACTCTCTACCTTCAAGGACAGCAAAGTAATGCCAGTGCCTTTGTCATGACCAAGCAAAACCTTATTCTTTCGGAACCTCAGGTAAATCAGATCATAAAGCGGATCGCGTATGAGATTTACGAAGACAATTTTGATGTCAAACAGGTCTATGTGGTTGGCGTATATGACAAAGGTTATATGCTTGCCGAACGATTGGTAGAAGAATTGACGAAAATCGCCACTGAGATTCGTTTCGAATTAATACGATTGGATATTGATAAATCAAAACCACTCGCTGATGAAGTTGTTTTGAGTATCGACACCAAAGCTCTCAAAGGCAAGGTGGTGGTACTTGTAGATGATGTGCTAAACTCTGGACAAACTGTAGCGCACAGTATGGCGGCTTTGCTTCGCGCTCAAGTCAGAAAGGTACAAATTGCGGTACTGGTGAATAGAAGTCACAAAAGATTCCCCCTAGATGCCAATTTCAAAGGGTATGAACTATCTACTACCATTGATGACCATGTAGAGGTTCGGCTAGGTGATGAAGTAGGCGTTTACTTATATTGATTTGATAATCGGGATTGATTTTGGAAGTAAAATGGCTGGGACTACAGCCATTTGTTGTTTAACAGCAGGCCAACTGAGCCTTTTCTCAAGTAAGAAAAATCAAGATGCTGATCAGTTTATTTTTGATCATTTAGCGAGTATCGGTTCCCCGTTGACCATTTACATCGATGCACCTTTATCCTTACCTGGAGTGTACTCTGGATTGGATGGATATCAGGATTATTTCTACAGAAAATCTGATAAAGCTGTGAAAGCCATGTCGCCGATGTTTTTGGGAGGACTGACCGCAAGAGCTATGAAACTCAAATCTATTTTGGAATCGAACGGGCACAAGGTGTTGGAAGCCTACCCGGGAGGGTACGCTCGATTAAACGACTTAAAATCTCAAGGTTATAAATCTGAGACAGATCGAATTCCCACAGTGGCCCAGATGGTTATGGAGGATGCAAAATCAACATTGAATGGTGCTCCGAAGAGTTGGCATGAAGTGGATGCATTGATTGCCTATAGAATAGGTGAGAAGCATCAATCCAGTATGGCCGAAATGGTAGGTGATGAAAGAGAGGGGATTATTCTTTTTTGAAAGCCGTTTTAATATTAAGAGATCAGAGGGAAGGCAATGAAGCTATCTTTTTTCAAGGTTCTCTCTTTTCATAAGATCACTCTACCTACGCATTGTCTGTTTTTGCACCTAAAAGTATCAGCGAGCGGTCAGTAACCCCATCGGGTTTACATAGAGATTCCCGATAAATATTAGGCTTGAATAAAAAAAAGTAAGCCTAATATTTTCGAGAATGACGATTCTGTAATTGAAGCCTTGTTCAGGTTAACGGCGACAAAATGCTGGTAACAGCATTTTCGTCAATTATTCATTTTTCTAAGGAATAATGTGTGGTTAATAGTCCTTATACAATTCGGGTTTTCTGACGAGCATTTCGAGGCTGAGTTCTACCAGAGCACCCATTTTTTTA
>CAYGPP010000203.1:0-4496 GCA_964351885.1 uncultured Marinoscillum sp. | reverse complement strand
TGGTAATGGAGCCCAAGGTTATCTTCTTGAAAACCTCGCAATTACAGCGAATTCAGCCCCCCAAACTCCCGCAGTACTCTCCGTGACTGTTCAGCCGAATGGAGAGGTAAGCTTTAACTGGGACGCACCTACAGATAATGAAACCCCATCGCTTGGTCTGAGCTATGATATTTATGTGGGAGATGCCTCAGGAGTCTACAATAAAACTCCAGGCAAAGCTGATCCAGCGACTGGTTTCCGTAGAATAGTAGAGCGAGGTAGCCTGCAAACTACTTTCTGGAACATGCGAGGATTGGAAAACGGCACCTATTACTGGTCTGTACAGGCGGTGGATGCTGGATTCATGGGTTCACCATTTGCTACGGAAGGAACATTCACCATCAATGCTACGGCACCAGAGCCACCAGTCGCTTTAGTAGCCTCAGACGAAGCTCCTACTTCATTTACGGCGAACTGGGAAACACGCAATGATATCTCGACTTACATATTGGATGTAGCGCGAGATGCTGATTTCACAGATTTTGTGAGTGGTTATGAAGGTAGAGAACTGTATAACATTGATAGTCTGATCGTAACTGGTGTAAGCCAGGATACGGTTTATTATTACCGACTGAAAGCTGAAAATGCTGGAGGATTATCTGGCTTTTCTAATACCATTTCTGTTTACAACAGTTTGAGTATTTCGTCTTTAGATCAATACTTAGGTGCACCTGGAGATGAAAGAACAATTTTCGGTTCTGGTTTTGGTTCAGAGACCTTCTATAATGTCTTGACTATTGGGGGATTAGAGTCGGAGATAAGTGGAGTAAGTGCAGATCAAACGGAGCTTACTTTTACCATCCCAGATGGTGTGTCTGATGGGGCAACCATCACTTTAACCTCGTTTGGACAATCGGTGGATGCTCCGGAAACTTTCCAGCTATCCACCTACACCAATCCGACTGGTCTTACTGCTTCGCTTATAGGCACTACCGCTACATTGACATGGGATGCACACCCAAACCCATCAGTTAACACTTACAATATATGGCGAGGGACTACTCCCAATCCGACTACCTATCTTGATAACACTTCGCTCACCACCTACGAAGATGCAGGGCTTACTGAGGGGGCGAATTATTACTACCGAATCACAGTAACGGACGGTACCAACGAAACCGGTTATTCCAATGAAGTTTCGGTAGCCGTACAAAATGGGACAGGAACCAATGTGTCTGGAAACCTAATTGAGAGTGATACATGGACTATTGCTGGGAGTCCGTATAATATTGTAGGAGATGTAGGAGTACCAGGCGCATTTAGCTTGACTATTGAGCCTGGCGTAGTAGTGAACTACACAGGAGACTTCCGAATCTTAGTATTCGGTGAAATTCATGTGGATGGTATCGAATCCAATCCTATCACTTTCAATGGAAACTCAGTGGAAGGTTCTAAATACATGCTTGAAATCCGTCAAACGGATTTAGGACTATCCAACATCGACTATGCAGTAATGGAAGGACCGCAGGGGGCGATTTTGCAGGGGTTAGAAATAGACGCAACACAAAACACAGGAGTACTTGCTGTTCAGGGTTTAATAGTCAGTAATTCTCAAATCTTAAATAATTCTTTTTCTCCTCAATATGCTAGTATCAGTTTAAGTGAATCAATCTTAAAAAACACAATTGTAACACGTCAAGGATTTGGAGTTGAACAAGATATTTATCCAATTGTATTCGATCTGGGAGAGATTATTGGAGGTGAAATTAATCAAGTTAATATCAGGATTGATAATTCCATTTTGAGTAAGTCAAAAATCACTAATAATGGAGCTGATTTGATTAATTCTGTAAGTATTTCAAATTCAATTCTAGTTGAAAATCCAATAGCAAGAAATGGTTCAGAATCACACGTGGTGGAAAATTTGGAAATCATTAATAGTAAAATCATTAATTCTGCAATTCACGCATCTGCTTTATTATTTGGTAATTCAATTATCACTAATTCTATAGATTCTATAGCATTATCAATTCCTGGAAACGGAAATTCAATAATTGATCGTACAGCATTTTATGGATCAAACAATACAGGGTTTAAAATTTGGTTTGGTACAAACTCCGTGAGTTTTCAGAATGTAATGTTCTCAGGATTCTCAGGATCAATTGAGGATATTACTAATAATAATTCGATAGACATTGCAAATAGCAATATGTTGAATGTAAGTCAATTTCATATTGAAAATCGTTCTATCAACAACATCTCAGCTCAATCCAACTATTGGGACAGCAATAGTGCAAGCATCATCGCAAGTAAAATTTATGACTCAGGGGATGATCTGGAATTAGGTACAGTTGACTTCTCCAACCGATTAACTTCACATAATTTGGACGCACCTATTTCGAGTCCTCGAAATGTAGTCTTGTCTGATGATGGAGCAGGAGGCGTAGATGTTTCCTGGTCAGCCAATGAAGAAGCAGATATTGCAGGATATAAACTTTATTATCGAGCTGAAACGGGTGGTATTTGGTACCTAGCTGATCACTTGATCATAGACGCAGGAAACGTAACCACTTACAACATTCCAGGATTGACCGTTACCGATTCTGTGGCTGTTACTGCTTATGATGCAGATGTTGATGGTATCCGTGATATGACGGATGGAAATGAAAGCTGGTACAGCTTTGGGATCATGTCGAACGTAGCGCCAGAGATTGTAGATCAAAGCTTTACAATAGCAGAAAACAGTTTGAATGGCAGCACCGTAGGCACCGTGGTGGCTACAGATGCCAATCAGGACGCTCTGGCATACAGCATTCTTGCCGGCAACAATAGCAACACCTTCGCCATTGAATCAAGCACAGGAGTTGTGACCGTCAATGATTCTACTGCTTTAGATTTTGAGACAACTACCAATTTTACTTTATCGGTACAGGTAGATGACGGCAATGCGGAAACTGCGGAAGCGACGATCACGATCAATGTGAGCAATATCAACGATACTGCACCTGTAGTGACGCCTTCTCAAACGTATCAAGTGAGTGAGGATGCAGCTAACAACACGAGTATGGGTTTTATTTTAGTCAGTGATGTCGATGGTGCCACAGCATACAGTAATTGGCAGATTATAGCCGGCAATGACGAGGGCATTTTTGCTATAAACGCAGTGACTGAATCGCTTATCGTAGCGAATAACACTAACCTTGACTTTGAAACCAAGTCAAGTTACACGCTTACGATTACGGTAAGCGATGGGACCAACACTTCGGCAGGAGAGACGATCACCGTTGATGTTTTGGATGTGAATGATAACACACCTGTGATTACATCTACACAAACCTTCAGTATATCAGAAGATGCAGCGAATACAGCCATAGTTGGAAGTGTATTAGCAACGGATGCAGATGCAGGCACAATATTTAGTAATTGGACCATTAGTGGTGGCAATGAGGCTGGGATATTCTCTATTGGTGCCACAACGGGTCAAATTACTGTATTTGATATTACCAATCTGGATTACGAATCTGTAACGACTTATACATTGACTTTGACAGTCAGTGATGGAAACAATACTTCTGATACAGAAATGATCACGATTAATGTGACCAATGTCAATGATAATGCGCCTGCTATATTAGATCAGAATTTTTCCCTGAATGAAAACAGCACAATTAGCACTGTTGTTGGCACCATAGTGGCTAGTGATGATGATTCAGATGCATTGGCGTATAGTATCATTTCAGGAAATACTGGAGATGCTTTTGCTCTGGGAAGTACAAATGGAGAATTGACAGTTCAGAGTTCAAGCGCCCTAGATTTTGAAACCACACCAAGCTTCAGTTTGGTAGTTGAAGTATCAGACGGTACTGTTTCATCCTCAGCGACTATTACGATCAATGTGAATGATCTTGATGAAGGTGGAGGGAATAATGCTCCAACCATTGCTGCTCAAACTTTTGCCATCGACGAGAATAGTGCAGTTGGAACAGTTGTGGGTACGGTGGTAGCGAGTGATGCAGATAGTGATGCGCTGACTTACAGCATCGTATCGGGTAACACTGGACAATCCTTTGCCATAGGTAGTTCGAGTGGAGAACTAACGGTCAATAGCTCAAGTCTCTTGGACTTTGAAACGCTTACAAACTTCATGCTTTCGGTAGAAGTATCAGACGGTACTGTTTCATCCTCAGCGACTATTACGATCAATGTGAATGATCTTGATGAAGGTGGAGGGAATAATGCTCCAACCATTGCTGCTCAAACTTTTGCCATCGACGAGAATAGTGCAGTTGGAACAGTTGTGGGTACGGTGGTAGCGAGTGATGCAGATAGTGATGCGCTGACTTACAGCATCGTATCGGGTAACACTGGACAATCCTTTGCCATAGGTAGTTCGAGTGGAGAACTAACGGTCAATAGCTCAAGTCTCTTGGACTTTGAAACGCTTACAAACTTCATGCTTTCGGTAGAAGTATCAGACGGTACTGTTTCATCCTCAGCGACTATTACGATCAATGTGA
>CAYGPP010000202.1:0-4598 GCA_964351885.1 uncultured Marinoscillum sp. | reverse complement strand
TCGTCATTCCAGTTTTCGTAGTGAAACGAAGAAATACCGGAATCTCACACCCTTAGTCACCATTAGCTTAAGTCTAACGAAGTGTGACCTAAGCCTAGAATGCCAACTAGTTGAAATTGAACTTCTAATCCACTCCCACTTTCAGATTCTGGTCTTCATTCCACCCACAATTCTCTCTCCCAAATGAAACCGGAATGACGAATTCGGATAAGGATCACGAATAAAAGATCGTCATTCCAGTTTTCGTAGTGAAACGAAGAAATACCGGAATCTCACACCCTTAAACTGAAATGAGTATGACTCTCTCGCTCACATAAGCCTTCATTAGAAGACTTAAAAGCAGCAATGAAATCCAGTGTTTAATATTCAGTATTGCGAATTCTGTGACAACAGAACATTTCTATAAAATTTGACAGAAATGAAACCGTTTGGTAGAGACTTGTTATCTTCAATTGAATTTGAAGTGACCAGCCTTGACCGAAGACTTAAAGCAACCGATATCATCTGTTTTTTGAATTTAGACCATTACACCATGAACTCATTTTCAACTCGTCAACCAAAGCAGTTTCGCATAACAAGAAGATACTCGAATCGTCGCAGATATCTTCCATCCATGGTAATGAACTGGCCTGGAATGATAAGGTCTCGTGCGAGTGGTCTATTTCTATCATTTACTACAAAGTGGCTTGATTTCAAAACGCAGTAGCCACCAATCCAATATTTCCAATTGAACTTCCCTTATCTGAAGTCTACAGAATACGACTCGCATTTGACATGATTGTCGGTTTGTAATTAAGGTTAAAACTTCTGAGTGATTTGGCTGATGGAAGCCTAAAACTCCTTAGCTCCAAACTCGCTCTTAATGAACTTGGCTTTGTTGGTCAGTTTGTTGATCGCGTAGCTGATATTGAATACAATCATATCTACTTCATACACGTAATTGGTGGTCGTAAAAAACTCACCTGCTCGCGAAGTAGTGATTCGTTGTTCATTAGTATCAAGCAAACCCATATCCATATTCAGCCACTGGACGGTAGCAGTCAATCGATCATCTAAGAAAAATTTGCGCAGTGTTAGGTTTGGTGATAGATACCTAGAATCTTGACCTTGGGCGGTGTTCCTGTCAGAAATATAATTCAATGACCACTGCAGATTCATAGTAGGTGAGAGCTTGTAGGTCGTGTTTGCATTGATGGAGTAAATCCAAGTTGAAGTATTGATCGCTCTACCAGCATAGCTCCCTTCTATGGTGTTCTGGTAGAGATTACCGCCGAGGAAAGCCTTCCAATGATCATTAAACTTCAAATCAGCAGACAGTTCCAATCCGTATGAAGTTCCTGTGCCGACATTTGAGTAGATACGATCCAAAATGGTGTCATTGAAAATTGTATTTACCCGATTGACCAAATTCTCCACATGACGAAAATATGCAGTCGCTACTAGCGACTGATTACCAACATTCTGAATGGCTCCAAATTCAATTAAATTGATAAACTCTGGCAACAGCTCGGCATCTCCTTGCTCCATAGTCTCAGAGTGTTCACGCTCTCGAAATGGGTTCATTTTGAAAGTAGTCGTTCGCTCAACACGACGACTGTAAGCCGTTTTCAATTTGAAATTATCGTTGACGGCATACAGCAAACTCGCCGAAGGATAAAGCTGTAAGAAATCATAGTTGTAAGTCGTATCTATGACTCCTGCTTTGTCTTGAAGATCAAGCACTCTGTCCATCACTTCTAATCTTAGACCAGCAGAGTAGCTCCATTTTGCTTGTTCTCCTGTAATTTGACCATAGCCAGAGTGAATTTTGCGTTTAAGATTCACTATACTCGAAAAATCAGGAACCAATTCAAAAATTCCAGTCGCGTTGTTTTTACGTTCGTAAACAAACTCCCCGGTGTGATCTAAGTCGCGATACTGATAGCCAAATTCCAAAACGCCAGCATTCATTGGCCTAGCCGTATAATCCACTTGCAATCGTGTGCCGTACAAAGGATTATCATTGGTATTGTATTCGTCTTGGAGAATGACGTCCGTATTTGGCCAAGCGAGATTCTGGTTGGTCGTTGGACCACCTAGTAGGGTATACTCATATAGGAATGAGGTCGATAATTTCGATTTATTCCTAAATGTATGGGCATAATCAAAGCTCCCCAGAGCAAAGTCGCTGGTACGAATTCTTAGGTTTTCGTTGAAGTAGGTAAAGGTTCTAAAGGGTTCTGATCCAGCCGCGCTTGCGCTGTTGTTATAAAGAATATCCGCCGTTCGATCTTTACTACGCTTACCAGCAAACAGCCCAATACTCAAGGCATCATTTTCACTCGCTTGATAACCAACTGTTAATCTCCCTGAGTAATTGACTTCATCAAAGCTCCGCTCACCGTCAGAAGGAAATCGAGTCAATGTATCATTGATAATGGTAAAAACATCTCCTTCTCTCCGCCCTGCCAGATCATTGCGCTGGAAACTTGCGCCAAATGAGACATCCCACTTGTGCTTAATGTGATTGAGGGTAAAGTCTGCACCGTACCGCTGTGCATATTCGGCATTGTCATAATCCTGAATACTAGGTGCACCAAGTCTTGCATTGACTTGCATGTAAGTTCCGTCTGTGACTCCTTTTGTTGTAATGATGTTGATAATCCCAGCTTTTCCTTCAGGGTCGTATTTGGCAGACGGAGCAGTGATGAGCTCTACTTGTTGAATTGAATTTGCTGGTAATTGTGCTAGCATCATTTGTGGATCGGACTGGATAGGTTTTCCATTGATCAAGATGGTAAATCCAGAAGCACCTCTTGCGGTAATCTCACCATTGGCATTCACCGCAATGGATGGGAGATTCCTCAATACATCCACACCCGTTCCTCCTTGACTTGCAGTGAAGCTAGCAGCTTCAAAGACTTGTCTATCTACCTTCTGAAGAACCGTCAAACGATCCCCAGATATTTCGATTTCATCCAATAGCTTTTGGTTGGGTGACAATACTAAAGTCCCCAAATCAGTCGTGCCATTCTTCGCAACATTGACTGCATCTACGCTAAGAGAATTGAAGCCCATAAACTGCACGGTGAGTTTATAGGTTCCAGCTTTAACTCCAGTTAATTCAAATCCTCCTTTTTCATTGGAGACATCTCCTGCAACTAAGGATTGATCAGCTTGATTATATAACGCTACGCTTGCAAACCCGATCGGCTCTTGCTCTTCTTGGCTTACAAGTTTCCCAACAATCTTTGATTGTGTATAAGCAGTCAAAGCAAAAAACAAAAGCGCAAGAAGTACTGATACTCTCAAATTTGAAAAGCCTCTAGACGATTAAAAATGATTCGATTGGCTCTACTACTTACCTTCTCTGATGGCTTTAAACTCAGAACCTTCTTTCCACTTTGGCCATGCATCAGAATTGGCTAACTCAAGACCAACTTGGTAAAAAACAGAAACATCCTGTAGCATCCCTCCAAATTGCCAAGAATCATTGTACTCATCAGCTGGTCTATGGTAGCGGTTTTCGTTGTAGTCTGCAATTTTTTCCTGTAGAAACTCCACTCCTTTTTCAGGATCGAAAGACTCATAAGCTCCGTAAACGTATAATGCAGGGATTCCCACCTTGGCAAACTGAAAGTGATCAGATCGGAAGAAATAACCCTTAGATGGTTCTGGGTTTGGCATAATGTACCTTCCCTGACTTGCTGCATATCGCTTGGCTATATCCTCCAGTTCTGATTGACCATAGCCAATCACTGTCAGATCTTTCATATTTCCGAATTCTCTGAGTCCATCCATATTGATATTGGCTACTGTCTTGTCTATTGGGAAGATTGGATTTTCAGCATAGTATTTCGACCCTAGCAATCCTTGTTCCTCCGCGGTTACTATTAGAAATACAATCGTTCGTTTTGGTTTCTCATTGTTTTCGGAGAACGCTTTTGCCATTGCCAACATAGCCGCAGTACCAGAGGCATTGTCATGAGCTCCATTGTAGATACTATCTCCATCTACTGCCGGACCTATTCCCAAGTGATCCCAATGTGCTGAGTAGAGTATGTATTCATCGGGGCTTTCTGTCCCGGTGATTTTAGCAACTACATTTTGAGAGACGTCTTTCTTGATTGCATTTTCTACTGATACAGAAGCCGTCAAACCAAGACTCATTGGCTTGAAGCCTTGTGTTCCAGCCTTCTCAGAGAAATTTTTCATATCTACAGACGAAGCTTCAAATATTTTAATAGCAGCACTTCTAGTGATCCAACCTTGTATAATTGACTTGAACGAATCGCCTGATTGATCTAGATTTAGACTCGACCCAGACCAGCCACTTTTCACTACCAACCATGGATAACCCGCTGGTGCAGTATCATGAATAATCAAAACTCCCGCCGCACCTTGACGAGCAGCCTCCTCATATTTGTATGTCCATCGACCATAGTAAGTCATGGTGTTCCCTTTGAAGAAAGTCTCGTCAGTTCCTCCAAATCCAGGGTCGTTCACCATCACAATTACGGTCTTGCCTTTCACATCCAAACCTGCATAGTCATCCCAGCCATACTCTGGCGCTACGATTCCATATCCAGCAAAAATCAATTCTGAATTAACCAATTGAT
>CAYGPP010000201.1:0-4616 GCA_964351885.1 uncultured Marinoscillum sp. | reverse complement strand
ATTTAATGCCAATGATACAATTCACAAGACATTTAACAGTTTTTAAGATTCGGAAATCCGCGATCCTAAAAATAACAAAAGCACTGTTATTAAAGAGAATAATATTTAATCAATTATTAATGATTGTTCCAAACCAATGCAGCGGCTCCAAGCACAGCAGCATTTTTTTTCATCATTCCTGAAGGCAAAAGCTTTACTTTTCCTTTATAAATAGGCAGCAGGTTAGCCTCAAGGTGACGTCTAGTAGGTTCAAAGATCCAATCTCCCGCTTTTGCCAATCCTCCCAAAAGGAAGAAAGCTTCTGGGTGAGAGAACGTGGTAAAATTGGCTAACTGTTCGCCGAGTATCCTTCCTGTCATCTCAAATGCCGCTAGCGCAATGGGGTCTCCATCTTCTGCAGCTTTCGTGATCGTTTCTCCATGCAAATCATTGTATGAGTAGTTTCGAAGCACACTATCATCCATCAGGTCACTCAATAGAAAAAAGACAGTTCTCTTAAGTCCGGTGCTAGACACATAAGCTTCAAGACCTCCTCTATTTCCAAATCCCGTAATTCTTCCTCCATCATATACTTTGACATGACCTAACTCACCAGCTTGTGAATCAAAGCCATAAACCAGTTCACCATTTACAACAATCCCACTCCCAAGTCCAGTACCCAAAGTGATAACCATAAAGTCCTTCATGTCAGCCGCTTCCCCATAAATCATTTCCCCCATGGCAGCTGCATTCGCATCATTCGTGATGTATACTGGCAAGTCAAACTTCTTTTTAAGCTCTGAAGCAAACGGTACGATTCCTTTCCAATTGAGGTTGGGAGCATATTCGATCGTGCCTCTAAAGTAATTCGCATTGGGGGCACCAACACCTATGCCAACCACTTCATATTCAAAGTCAATTTCCATTCGAAGCTGCTCGATCTGCTTCTTCAATTCATCCAAAAAATGATCAAACTCTTCAAATTGCGTTGTAGAAAAATCAGTTTGGGCATATAGATTACCCTCTCGATCTACGATTCCAAGTTTGGTTAATGTTCCCCCAATATCTACTCCTATGACTACTTTCTTTGACATGTAATAATCTGATTAGTGCTTAATGAAATGTGAAGACTCAAATATATGTAGATCAGCAAATAAACCCCTTTCAAAGAGGTCTCAATCATTCAGTTGAAGGAAGATTTTTTAATGATAAACAGCTTGATCATCATTGTATATTTCAATATCTTGATTAATGAAAAAATTAATTCCACATATTATCTACATTCTGATCATCGCATTCTTTGTGGTATATGCTAACATCAAAGCCAAAGAGGCTGAAAAAGCATCCATGGAGTCTGTTTACCAATATGAACTTGCCGCACGGAATGCTGAGGACGCCAAAATACAAGCAGAATTGGCTGATATGGCTGCTGCTCAGGCACGAATGGCAGAAAGAAGAGCTCATGAAGCACTTGCTGAATTAGAAAAATGTCAAAATAAAAACAAATGAAAAAGCTATTCCCTCATATTATCTACATCCCGATTATCATATTCTTTATTGTCTTTGCGAATATCAAAGCGAGTGAAGCAGAAAAGCAAACAGCAATAGCTCAAGTCCAATCTGAGCTAGCCCTGAGGAACGCTGAAGATGCTAAAATGCAAGCCGAACTGGCGGAGATGCATGCAGTTGAAGCTGTAAAACAAGCTGTAATTGCTCGAGATCTAGCCGAACAACTTAAATTAGCATTGGAAAAATGCCTTTGATATGACTCAATACCTCTTCGCATACGGTTTCTTGAAAAGCCAGTTTCATGGCAATGATAAAACCGAAACTCCAGAAATGCTGGTTGATTTGGTTGCAACCGGAAAGCTAAAAGGAAAGATATTTCGGGTAAATATTTATCCCGGTGTAATCTATGATGCATCTTCAGATCAAAAAATTATGGGAGAGGTTTTCAAAATGAAAGATCCAGAAACACTCCTCCGCACACTCGATCGATATGAAAATGCACTTCCCCTGGTTCAGCTGAATCCAGATTACGAAAGGAGAATTCGGCCAGTAGAAACACCAGACGGAATTCTCGAATGTTGGGTATATGAATACATCAAGCCTATTAATCCAGCTACCGAAATCATCTCTGGAGAGTTTTAGAGTTATTTCTAGCTAAGTAATCTTAATCGATAGTAGTAAATGAGACCTATGGAAAACGAACCGAAAGTTACAGGAATAGGTGGCATATTCTTTAAAACCAATGATCCGGATGCCACGAAGGATTGGTACAAAAACCATCTTGGTCTAGCCACAGATCAGTACGGGTCGTCATTTGAGTTCAGGAATACTCATAGACCTGATGAAATCAATTACCTCCAATGGAGTCCGTTCACTAAGGATACTGAGTATTTCAAACCTTCGGAGAAAGAATTCATGATTAACTACAGAGTCCAAAACATTGAAGGATTAGTGGCTAAACTAAAAACTGCAGGGGTTACTATTTGCGATGAGATAGAGTCGTTTGATTATGGAAAATTCGTGCACATCATGGATTTGGATCGAAATAAAATTGAACTCTGGGAGCCTGTAGATCATGTATTTACAGATATGCTCAAAGATAACACAACCAAGTAATCGTACATATTAGGCATTTTGATCAGAAAACTGTCTATTTTTCTTCTCAAAAACACCTCAGCTATGCCAAAAATTCGCCTGATTAAATTGCAGTGTATTGTCAATGATGAAGTTGATGAAGATGAAGTGTATCTAAAATATGACGGACAGAAAATATGGCCTGAAGAGGGAAAATACATTGGTATAGACAACTCAGAAATATTTGAATTAGGAGTAATCATAGATCATCAAGACCCAAATCAAATCCTTAGCATCGAGCTTTGGGACTATGATTACTTGAGTCCTAATGACTTTTTAGGCACATTTGATATTACTCTTGGTAGAGATACACACGGGGATTTCAGTACGAGTATGTCTCTAAAAGAAAAAAGCAGCTCTGCTTCATATATACTCAATTGGCAATTTGTGGATTAAGTTGAAACTTAATCCTGAGTCCTTCAGTTCACAAAAGACTATGTCGAATTTCCACGAATTAATCAATCGAAATACACCCACTCTTGTAGACTTTTACGCTGATTGGTGCGGACCATGTAAAATGATGCCTCCTATTTTGGATGACGTAAAATCAAGCATGGGAGACCAAGTCAATATTTTGAAAGTGAATGTTGATAAAAACACAAAAGCATCTTCCAAATACGGAATTAAAAGCATTCCAACTTTAATTCTATTCAAGAACGGAAAGATTGTTTGGCGAAAGACTGGAGTAGCTCAGTCAGGAGAAATCAAACAAGCCATTAAGAAAGTTGCTTAGACACTATTCCGGGTGGTATAGAGCCTCTGCCTGCTCTCTCACTTTATTTATATCTAAAGTCATAGACTTCCTCTTTTGGGTTGTGAAAAGAAGCATTTGATCACTGTAATGTGGATTTTCTGGGTTGTTACTCGCCCCATAGACGTTTACTGTCTCAATAATTGGAAGTCCCTCTTTAGGATACCTCACCAGCATAATTAGTGATTCCCCTTGTGTAGCCTTTACCCTACCATTGCGATAAGGTCCTGCATCCATGGCAGTGATCACATCTAGAATTCCATTAGCAGGCATTTCTATATCCCCACGAACAAGTAGCTGATAATCCCCCAATCTTATATCCACTCGTTTGAAGTGTTTTTTGAGATATGAATGAGTAAACGCTAATGCTTCCAATGCCTCATCCTCGGATAATTGATATGTCTCTCCGGTGTACTTATGGCGATGTACGTCTATAATATGGCGATACAAAATCATAAACTGAGCAGCTCCAAGATTGTCAAACTGTGAACTCCTATCCCACTGGCCTAATATTCTAATGAGTACAGTGTATTTTGGGAACTCAACAGAGTCTAATGCAAATACCGGATCGAGATTAACCGGGTAAGCCATAGTGGTTGGTAGTGTGTCATCATATTTGATATCCAAGAAATCTTGCCAATCAAGCTTTTCTTTGTGGCTCATCAACTCCATAAATCTAGTACTACGATTGTTCTCAAATTCCCGGTACCCCATGGTCGGATTAAAATTCGTAATATCAAGATTATCTTCACTTGCCGTTGCGTTAAAAGCTGAATTATTTGTATTAAAAACATAGCCAGATGTTGGGTTCAATACTTGCGGTAAATCATCAAATGAATGGTAAGTCGTAGTGAGTGTTTTCGTGGTGTTTCCGGGCAGTGTTTTCGCCCAATTATAAGTGCTGTTTCTCACGGGAATTTTAGCATTTCCAGCATAAAAGATATTGTTCGATCTGTCAGCATAAACAATATTGAAACCTGGAAGAGCCATCATATCCAATGCTGATTTAAACTCTTTCCAGTTCTTAGCCTTGTTCATTTGGTACCATTGATCTGGTGCTCTTAGATCATGAAGAGAACCCAAGTTAAAGGCAAAGTAACCTTTATTATTTTTAACAACCGGACCATAATCTGACCACAAAACATCCCTTTTTATGCCTATTTTAATACCAAATATTATTCTGATTGACAATTTAACTTGCTGTAATTCAAGGACTTTATATACACTATCAATTTTATACTTT
>CAYGPP010000200.1:0-4708 GCA_964351885.1 uncultured Marinoscillum sp. | reverse complement strand
TAACCACCAACGTGAACACTACATCGTCTCCTACATTAGGTGTGGTGGTGTTGACTGTTTTCACAATACCTAGATCTGCTTTGAAATCATCATTTTCAATGGTTCCAGTTCCCGTACCTGAATCACCAACCAAAACATTGGATGCATCCAGATTGACAGTGAAAGTCTCATCATCTTCAACATTGCCATCATTAACCACAGGCACTATTAATGCTTGAGTTTCACCTGCATTTCCAGTAAAATTGATAGTCTGAGCAGAGTGGTCAAAATCTCCTCCCGCTGTTGTCACATCAGTGAATGATACGGCAACCGTGAAAGCTCCTTCTACAGCAGCATCCAAGGTTAATACGAAATCTTGATTTGAAGATTCAGGGTCTGTATTGTTGTTAATTGAAATAGACGCAGCATCATTATCTTCAATAGTACCAGTCGCCGTATTTGCATCTCCAACAAGTGTATTAGAAGCGGTTAAACCAACAGTAAATGTTTGGTCACCTTCAAGAATCGAATCATCTATTGTAGCAATTGAGAATTGCTGAGTTTCTGAAGCATTACCTACAAATGAAAGAGTGGTTGCAGCGAAAGTATAATCTGCAGAGGTGGTAGAAACATCGATAAGACCAACCACCACATCAAAACCATCATCAACTGAATTGTCTAAAGTAACTGTAAAGAGCATTCCGACTCCTTCTATAACCGTAACATCAGCAATTGAAAGGTTGGCATTATCATTATCTGTAATTGTTCCAGCTGCACCATCTGAGTCATTCACCAAAGTGTTTGACGACTCTATCTGAACGGTGAAACCTTCATCACCTTCAAGAATCGAATCATCCGTAGTAGTAACACTAAATATTTGGGTCTCCCCAGCATTTCCGAGGAAGTTGACCGTTTGTACACTATTAGAGAAATCCGTAGATCCGGTAGCAGATCCATCTGCGAAAGTTACCGTTACAGTGAAAGCTGAAGCAACTGCATTGTCTAAAGTGATTGTATAGCCCAACGGACTACCCTCGCCTTCTGTAATATCTTCAATCGTCAATGCAGCAGCATCATTATCATTGATAGTACCAATAGCACCATCACTATCATCAACTAAACCAAGTGAAGCAGACAAACCTAAGGTGTAAGATTCTACACCTTCTAATACACTGTCATCTGTGCTAGTAAGCGTGAAAGACTGAATCTCATCCGCAGTACCTGCGAATGTCAACGTAACCGATTTGTTTTCATAATCAGTACCTCTCGTTGCACTCACATCACTAAAGTTGACTACTATGTCAAACCCTGTTGCAGTAGCATTATTCAAGGTCACTTGGTAAGTTGCAGTTCCTCCTTCTGTCACCGTCACATCTTCGATTGTCACGGCGGTTACGTCATTATCGTTGATTGTACCCGTAGCAACATCACTATCATCGACCAGACTAGAAGAAGCAGTCATTGTTAAATCGAACGATTCAGATCCTTCTGCAATGGCATCATCAATAGTAGAAACTGTGAATTGCTGTGTTTCTCCCGCTGTTCCGCTAAATGTTAGGTTGACCGTGCTATTGTCATAATCAGCACCAAGAGCGCTATCATCTGTAAAGTCTACGGCAACTGTAAAACCTCCCTGAACAGCTACATCCAAAGTGGCAGTAAATGTGATATCTGAACCTTCCGTTGCACTCGCATTTTCAATGGTTAATGCGGCTACATCTTCATCATTAATGGTAATGACACCATTATCGCTAGCATCTACCAATGCATTTGCTGTAGCCAAATTGATAGTAATCGTTTCGTCACTTTCACGAACATTGTCATCAATAATGGCAACAGTGAAAGTCTGCTCTTCATCTTTACTTCCTGTGAAAATCAGAGACCCTGAAGTATCTGTATAATCTGATCCAGCTTCTGCCGTGCCATCTTGTAAGTCGTAAGTGACTGTCAATCCACCTTGTACACTTTGATCCAAGACCACAGTCACTGTAAGTATGCCATCATTTTCGTTAATCGAATAATTAGTGACAGTTACTGCCGCACTTTCGTCATCCAATATTGAACCAACGGCATCATTTGAATCATCAACAAGCGCATTAGTTGAGGTTAAGTTGACTGTAAAAGTTTCTGTGCTTTCTCTTACTTGATCTTCAGTAGTTGGGACAGTAAACGACTGAGTCTCACCAGCATTTCCGACAAAATTCAATTGAATAGCACTGTTGTCATAATCCGTGGCATTGTCAGCACTCACGTCCGCAAACGTTATATCAACGTCAAAAGCTCCTTGAACGTCTTTGTCCAAAGTAACCGTGAACGAAATCGCGTCCCCCTCATTAGCTTGAGCCGACTCAATAGTTATTGCAGCATCATCATTATCTGTAATCGTGGCGGTTGCCTCATCAGTATCGCCTATTTGATTATTACTTGACGTAAGTCCAAGCGTGAAAGTCTCAATTCCTTCCAATACTGCATCATCACGAGTATCAATAGAGAATACTTGCAACTCACCAGCAGTACCTGCAAAATTCAATGTGATTAGCGTGTTCACATAGTCATTGACTCCAGTCAAAGGAGCGGCAGAACCTGTAGCATTAACATTACTCATATCAACATCTACTGTGAATGCTCCTTGCACCTCTTTATCCAGAATCACACTGAAGTTGAAAGTTCCACCTTCTGTGACTGTAGCATCTGCAATGGTCAATGTGGCATCATCATCGTTGGTAATTGTTCCAACTGCCGTGTCATTGTCATCAATTAAGGCATTAGAAGACACCAATGCTAAATTAAATGTTTCGTCAGCTTCAAGGATAACATCCTCCGTAGTTGGTACCGAAACAGTCACCTGCTGACCTGCTGTTCCAGTAAATGAAATAGTTTGTGGCGCATTTGTATAATCCCCAGCTGAAGCTGATCCGCCAGCAAAACTCACATCCACAGTGAAGGCTCCAGCAACTGCGTTATTTAATGTGACTACAAAATCAATGTCCTCTCCCTCGAGTGCATTTGCATTTTCGACAGTAAGAGTTGTAGCGTCATCATCGTTAATGGTTGCTGTTGCTTGATCCGAATCAATCACTAATGCATTCTGAGAGGAAAGATTTACGATGAAGCTCTCTGTTCCTTCTAGGATCGCATCGTCATTCGTTGCAACTGTGAATGTCTGAGTTTCTCCTGCATTCCCAACAAAGCCAATTACTTGAGCCGTACTTGTGTAGTCTGTACCCGAACCGGTAGCGCTACCATCTGTAAATGTAACATCAACATCAAATGCACCTTGGACTGCTTTGTCTAGTGTGATGGTAAAAGTAAACACTCCACCTTCTGTAACAGAAACATCCTCAATGGTAGTCGCCGCATCGTCATTGTCTGTAATGGTGACTGTACCTTCTGCTGAATCGTCAATTTCGGTATTGGATGAAACGATCGAAACTGTCAATGTCTCAGTGGATTCTAATAACACATCATCTACGATTGGAATAAGTATGGTCTCGACTTCTTCATCGGCTCCTGCGAATGTGATCGTGCCACTTGTCGCATTGAAATCTGAAGTGCCAGTTGCGGAAACACCATTAAGCGTATATGTTACCGTAGTTCCACCTTGAACAGCACCATTCAACGTGACAGCCACAGAGGCAGAACCAACAGATTCTAAAACGGTAACATCGCCAATGGAAAGGTTTGAAATATCATTGTCATTGATTGCACCAACTCCTGCATCTGAGTCATTGACCAAAGCATTAGATGAAGAAAGGTTTATTGTGAATCCTTCATTGGTTTCCAAGATTACATCATCAGTGATTGGAACTGTGATTTGCAAAGCCTGACCATCCACTCCAGTAAAGTTCAATGAACCTACGGTGTTGTTGAAATCAAAATTTCCGACCGTACCACCTGTTGCAGTTCCATTGCTGAATGTGTAATTCACTGTAGTTCCACCTTGCACTGCTCCATTTAAGGTAACTGTAAATACAGCATTACCGTCACTTTCGTTAACAGTTATGTTATCAATTGCTAGTGAGGAATTATCATTATCAGTGATCGTTCCTGTGCCGGTACCTGAATCAACTACCAATGGATTACTTGCATCTACTGAAACTGTGAATATTTCCGATAGCTCGCTAATGTCATCATCTGAAATGGTTACAGTGAAGGTCTTGGTTTCAGCATCATTTCCTGTGAAAATCAGTGTTGATGCAGCGTAAGAGAAATCAGTATTCAATGTTGCAGAACCGCTTATGAGTGTATAATCAACATTTGTTCCACCCTGAACTGCTCCATTTAATGTAATGGTAAATGTAGCTGTCCCATCATCTTCAGCCACTGTAACATCATTCACAGAAAGACTCGATGCGTCATTGTCTGTAATCGTACCAACTCCGGTATCTGTGTCTGTGATTCCGGCTTTATCTGCATCTATCGCAATGTTGAATGTTTCGTTGTTTTCTCTGATTGCGTCATTGGTAGTTGGCACTGAGAATTGTTGCGTTTCACCAGCATTACCTACGAAAGAGATTGTCTGAGTAGATCCGTCATAATCTGCATTATCCGTTGTTACATCACTGAAAGTAACTTCTACATCGAAACCATCTTGAACCGCGATATCGGCTGTTACTGTGAACACCAATGCGTTTCCTTCCGTATTGGAAACGTTGTTTACGGTTATGGTTGCTGCGTCATCGTCATTGATAGTACCTGTACCTGTCGTGCCGCCTACTGTCAATACATA
>CAYGPP010000199.1:0-4900 GCA_964351885.1 uncultured Marinoscillum sp. | reverse complement strand
CTAATGCTGGAGCAATTACAGGAGCAGCAATCACGGGTACTTCACTTACTGATGGTAGCTTCAGCACTACTGCTGGAGCAGTTACTGGTGCAACTAGCCTAGCAGTTGATAACATCTCAATAGATGCCAATACAATTTCATCTACCAATACAAATGGTGATATTATTCTTGCACCGAATGGTACTGGCCGAGTAACTGTGGGAACCGTAAGATTGAACTCAAATACAATTGGAACAACGGCTGGATCTCTAGGTATTACAGGGCTTACAGGAGTAGCAATTGATGGTGGGGCAGCATCCAATATCAGCCTTACAACTTCCTCTACAGGAACAGTAGATATCAATGGAGCCGCTGGAGTAACCATTGATGCAACTGGAGGCGCAATCAACATTGGTAATGATGCAGATGCTCAGGCTATTAACATTGGTACAGGGGCTGCCGCAAGAACCGTGACCATTGGAAATACAACAACTGCTACAGCAGTAAACTTGAACTCAGGTACAGGTGGTGTAAATGTAACTGGAGCACTAACAGTAGGAACCAATGCATTAAGAACCTATTCTGACAACAGAGTCTCTATTGGTTTTGCAGCAATGCCAACTACATATACTGACAACACAGACCTCAATTTTGGATCTGGAGTGGTAGTAGAATCGACTAATGCAAATTCTAGTCATCTTAACGATGATTTTGCTTTGACAACATTCACATTTACACCGGCAAATACGAAATTTGCTGTTTCAGGCGATGTGCTGATCGCAGGGGACATTGCAGCCACCGGAGCAATGATTGCTGGTGGGTTTACTCAGACTTCAGACAGGAGGTTGAAAACAAATATCGCTGATCTAACCGACCCAATAGAGTCCTTGCTAAAATTAAGAGGTGTGAGCTATGATTGGAAAAAAGAAACGGGTCAGTATAAATCAGATTCTTCAAAACAGATTGGAGTCATTGCACAAGAAATTGAAGCTATTTTTCCGGAATTAGTAACTACTCATTCAAGTGGCCTTAAGACTGTAAACTATCAAGGGCTAATTCCGATATTAATTGAGGCAATTAAAGCGCAGCAAAAAATCATCACTCAACTAATGGGAGATATAGATGATGAAAAATCTGACAAACAAGCACTCAAAGATGCCTTGAATCAACAAATGCAATTGTCAACTATGCATATGGATCTGATGACGAAACTGCAAAATGAAAATGCTTCCATCAAATCAGACATTGAGACCATCAAAGCAAGGCTAGAAATGAAAAGCGAATAATGAGAAGTAAACTATTGATATTACTCTTTCTCTGCGCTTTCTATGGAAAGGCTCAGGAGCTCTATGTCCAACTTTCTGGGGTGATCACAGTATCCGATGGAGCCATACTCACTACTGGAGGTGGATTGGTCAATGATGGAGATGTGGAAGTAAATGGTGAACTCTCTACTGGAGGTGGATTGGATAATCAAGGAAACATAGAAGTGAATGGCGAACTCATTACCAATCGAGAATTGAATAACGATGGAAGATTGGATATTATGACAGAAAGCCAGATGATCTCCCTTGGTAATGTCAATAACCTTGGCTTTTTGGTTAACAATGGCATCATCTCGCTATATAGTGACTGGACTAACACAGGTACATACAATACCGAGGTAGGAGAAATGGTATTCCTTGGTGGAAATGATCAAATAATTTTTAATAGTTATTTGCCTATCAGAAATCTTACTGTGAATAAAATCGGACAAGTGCTATTAAGAGGGGATTCTATTAAAGTATCAGAAGAACTCAACTTTGAAGATGGTGTATTAACTGTCGATGAAAATACTCAGTTTATAGTTTCTAGTCAGGCAGAAATTAATCAAGTAGTGGGTTCGGAATCTTACTTCGATGGCGAAATTATCAGCAGAGGTTCTGGCTATCGATTATTCCCTGTTGGAGATGGAGGGTTTTATGGCAACTTTGCTTTTCTCAGTACTTCTGGAGCTGGCCAAAATACGGAAGTAGGCGTAAGTATGATTCATCAAAATACCGAACCTCCAAGGCCTGCTGATGATGTGGTAGGAGTCTCCAGCGAAAATGTATGGAAAGTAGATTTGCGAAAAGGTCAGTTAGATGCAGCACAGTTACAAATTGATTTCATTGCAGAAGATCTTGAAAACTTCACTTTAGAAAATGAAATAAGAAGAACCTTTGACTCCCCAGTGATCGCCCAGTCAGATTCGGGTGCAACTGGCCCATTTTACACATTAGGAATTGAATCCTTGATCGATACTGACTCAATCACATTTGGTACCATAATCAGTGGTGACTCAGCTCAATTCACTAATCTGGGATCTAAGTATTTTGCAATAGCCTTAGCTCCTCAGATAGATCCTGCAGGACAGATTTACTTCCCGAACGTATTTGCCCCTCAAGCTTCAGATCCTGACAATCAAACTTATAAAGTCTTTGGGGAGCACATAGCCAATGAGCCATTTCAAATCAAAATCTATAATCGATTTAGTAAATTGGTGTACTCATCCAACACATTTGAGGAGTCAAATCAGATAGGTTGGAATGGTGTAAATTCTGAAGGAAGAGATGAGCCAACAGGAATATTTTATGTATTTGTCACCTATGCTTATGAATATGATGTGGAAACGCTTATAGAATACAGCAGCTCAATCCTATTGCAAAGATGATAAGGAAACTAGCCTTCGTAATAATTGTGAGTTTGTGTTGCTTTCAAGTAATAGCACAGGAGTTGCAGTTTTCCCAATACTTTACTTCATCACTCTATCTAAACCCGGCCTTCTCGGCTATTTATGTAGATCCTTCCATATCCATCAACTTCCGTAAACCTGCAGATAATGGACTTACCTATAATGAGACCAATCAGATATCAGCAACCTTACCTATTCTGGTCAATCAGTCCGACAATACTTCTCGAGCAGGGCTTGGCCTTATGGCATACAGCAACAAATCAGGATTCGAAGGAGTGTTTCAAATTACAGGAGCACTGGCAAGCTATGCGCATAATATTTCACTAGGGTCTCTAAATACGGAAGTCATAGCCATAGGAATTCAGGGTGGTTTTGAAAGCTATAAGGTAAACTTTGGTAAACTCAGATGGGGAACCGGATACAATCCGTTCTATGGATACGATGACTCCAGACCAACTCCCGTTACAGAATTTGATCAGGCGACTATGCATCCGATTATTAATGCAGGAATCATGTATTACTACAATAGGGAAAGGAATTTTACCATATATAACTATAGCGCCTTCTCTGGTTTTGCGGTTACCAACCTCAACAGACCAGATAAAACCTTTGTCAAAACAGGCGATGCGAGAGCTCCTATGCTATTCAAATATCATGGAGGGATAGAAGTGAAGTTTAAGAAATTCAATTTTCTCCCTAATATCCTGGCACAATACCAAAGCGGAAACTTATCTTCAGATGCTGGACTCTACATGTGGTATTCTTTCAGACAAGATGGTTTTGGTTCGGGCACAAATATCAAACTGGTAGCGGGATCTTGGTACCGACTCAGGGACTCATTCATATTCCTGACAGGGCTCAATTACAATTCCATGAGTTTCAAAGTGAGTTATGATCTCAATAGCAATCTCTTCTATGATAACGAAATTGAATTCTCTCGAAATCATGTCGAGTTATCCATTCAATATTATATCTCGAAAGACAGTCGCGTAAGGAAAATATCTAATCCACTTTTCTAAGCTCCCGTAAACTAGTTGTCTCTTACGTAAATCTTAATAGTCTGACCAGGAGTTAATTCTAAACCTTTTAGGTCGTTCATTTCCATAATCAACTCTTCTGGAACATTATACATACTCGAAATAGAAGAAACATCATCTCCCTTCTTGACTACATATAAGTTATGAGAGTTTGCTAATGACTCGTTAAGTTCCACCAGCATATCCAGATTTGGTCTCACATTATTAGGATTAGGTACTCGAAGTGGACTGAAAGCCTTTATATCAAAGGATTTTAAACCACTAGCCTGCTGAATCTCACTGATTTCTACACCAAAATTCCTAGCAATACTGTACAAAGTACCTTTCGGACGAAGAAGGAAAACGTGAGCAGGCTCATAGTCGATCGGCTCGTTCGCTTTTAGATCAATCTCTATTCTTCTATTAAATTGACGTCCAAAAACCGTATTGTTTGGTGCAACAGGAGTTTTGTGTCCCATAGCTAACCATTCGATATCCTCTCCCCTTACCCCAAGAGCCTTCAACATCTCAATCGTTTGATCATTGCGCTTTTTACTCAAGTGAAGGTTATACTCGTCGGATCCAATATCATCAGTATGTGATCTTAGCTCTATATAAACCCTCTTTTCCTTATACACCTTCGCAATTTCCTTAAGCGTTATCAACGCTTCTGGTCTCAGTGTAATGGCGTTGAAATCAAAGTAAATATTTGTCCTCTTCACATGATCATAGCGGCCCTTAGCAGAGCCCTCCACTTTCAAATCCTTTACGAAGAATGAAGACTCTATTCCTGTGGTGACTTGTTCTTTTCCAGACACCACTTTATAATCCCCCTTTGGAATGTCTTCAAAATCGAACGTTCCTGTTACACCAGTGGTAGTCATCGCTATCACTACGCCATCTTTGTCCACTATATTCACTGGGAAATTTCCCATTGGTTTGCCGCTTTGGTTATTGAATAATGACCCACTTACGGAGATATAGTTGAAATTGTCGTTGTTGAATTTCGCAACATCAAAATTCATTTTGGCCGTAGGGGTATCGTTTGCTTCTACCTCAAAATGCTCACTCAAAATCCTCTCATTGGCAAACCTGAAAGACTGAATATTCTTGAGGATCTCTTTTTCCTGTACATCTAGGTTTCTACGATAGGTCGCGTCAGTTGGCGATATTTTATAACTATTGCCAGTAC
>CAYGPP010000198.1:0-4996 GCA_964351885.1 uncultured Marinoscillum sp. | reverse complement strand
TGCTTCTACTTACCTTTGGGATTTTGGTGACAATAAGACAAGTATCGAAGAAAATCCAGTAGTCACTTTTGAAAGCGACCAAGATTTAGAGGTCACATTGATAGGTTATGCTGATTGTGGTTTTTCAGAGATATCACAAAGCATTGTTTTTAACGTTCTTCACCTGAACTCCGAGCCTCTTGTATCTTTCTTTCCCAATCCAGCATCGGTAAATTTAACAGTTGCCGTTTTCAATGACTCAAGAGTTAGAATAACTGATCTGAGTGGTAAAACTCTCCTTGAGAGCTTTGTCAATAAAGAAAAATCAGTTATCGACATTTCAAAACTTGAGAATGGTGTATTTGTAATTTCTGTTTTTGATCTGACCCTCCAAAAAAACACTTACTCATCCAGAGTGATTATTGAATGATTACTGAGCAATATCCACGATAAAAGGTTCTGGACTAAAGCATAACACAAATACGATCAGTGCCACCCATCCAAGTACAGTACGCCAAGTTCCTAACTTAGACTCAATCAAAACAGGTGGATGCTCCACTCCTATAAACCTTCCGATCACAAGCGCAAAAAGTAGCCATCCACTATATCCTTCAAGCTGGGTAAGATGATTCAACAAGAACTGTGCTCCAAATATTATCGTCGCAAAAAACAATCTATCCTGCTTTCGAGTAAAAAGTGAAGTGGCACAGACATATAGAAAATACAGATACCCAGCCATTATTAAAGCAAACTCCAATAGACTCTCAAGCCCTTCGTTTTGAAGGTCACTCACTGATACTAAGCCTAACCCTGCATAAAATAAAAAAATAGTATACAATGTCTTCGATACAACTTTATGACGTTTATGCCCTAATAGTCCAAATATGATATGCCCCCCATCCAACTGACCAATCGGTAGTAAATTCAAAGCAGTAAAAAATAATGCTAAATAACCTGCAAGGATCAGAGGATAATGAATGATCTCATTGGGGTTAGGCATCTTATCAGGATCTGCAACGTACTTTTCAAAAAAGGTGAAAACCAAATTATCACCAAATTGAAACGAGGTAGAGTTACCGTCTTGATAAGCATAGTCCGCGTAATCCAACCCATATTGTTCGTATTCAGGATGAATTTGGTAGATATACTCAGGCTCAGGGAGCGTTGCAAAACCATACCAAATCACACCAATTGCAATAACAAATCCAGCCAAAGGCCCAGAGACTCCAATATCAAAATAATGCTTAGTTGAATAAATCTTATCCTTGATTTTTATAAACGCTCCCATAGTGCCAAATGAAGGCATCAGTAAAAAGCCAAGCCACATAGGAATGTAGTAAGGAAGTGTAACTCCTATTTTATGATACTTTGCAGTAAAATAATGGCCAAACTCATGGACCGTTAGAATGAGTAAAAATGGGATAGAGAATTCAAATCCTCGCAAAAAATCAGCCCAAGACATCAATGCGGCATCATCTACCCAAAACAAGTATTTACCCAACATCCACTCAGTCCCAGAAAGAGTGGTGCATAAAAGAGTTGCTATGACCAGACCAAAATGGACTAAGTAAGTTTTTGTATTATTTTGCATCTGCTAGAATCTGAAAAATATCATTTGGATTCTTAATTTGCTCTGACCTCAGCCCAACCTCTCGAGCAGACAGAACGTTTTCCAGTTTATCATCCAAAAACAAGGCTTTATGAGGGTTCAGTTGACTATCAGCTATAATAAACTCATAAATATCGAGATTTGGCTTTCGGTAGCCAATGATGTGAGAGTAATAAGCCTTATCCACAAAATCGCTCATCAGTTTTCCCGTTTGAGTCCTCACCTTAGCATCAAAGCACAATTCGTGCATGCGATTCGTATTACTGAGAATCAATACTTGATGTGTTTGTCTTAATTGCTCCATTAGCGACAATCGTTCATTAGGAATCTCTCCGATCATCAAATTCCAAGCATGCTCAAAATCATTTACAGATATATCGGCATTCAATTTCTCATTAATACCTTGAATGAACATTTCCTTAGAAATTATTCCAGTTTCGTACTGAAACAATTCTTTGGAGCCAACCAAGATTGATTTCAAATCAACAAAATCCAGATTTAACAATCTAGCAAACTCGTTTATCACAGCATTGGAATCAAGATTAACAATGACTTCACCTAAATCGAATATTATTGTTTCTAAATCTTCCAGACTATACTTCATGCGGTTGTTTAATTAGCCGCAAATATCTAATATTGCACCTCAAAACAAAAGCAGTTCGAAAGACTGTTTTTTGTACAAGACATCCTGCCGAAAGCAGGAAAGTATTGGTTCGAGCTCACATCTCGGATAGTAAAAAACTGTAGGGCCTATAGCTCAGTTGGTTAGAGCACCTGACTCATAATCAGGTGGTCCCTGGTTCGAGCCCAGGTGGGCCCACATTTTAATAATTAGGCAGTTACATTGAGTGTGACTGCCTTTTTTTTATCCTATTGCTTACAATGTTTAAACAATACGGTAATGTGGGACTCCAATTTTATGTAGTATCTAATAGTTTTGGTGGAATAGATTTTTATTATTGTTAAGCCATATGAGCAATGAAGGACTGTTGAAGAACACTTAGAAAAACATAAATATTTGACAATATTCAGTACAAATTAATCGTTACAAACCTATTGAGCAGTTTTTTTGTTCCTATAAGATTCATAAAAAGGTCGATTAGATGTACTTTAGGCTCACAAATTAATTTTAAACGTTATATTTACGAATCATTTATTAACAATCAATTATTAAACTAAATCTACTAAGGAAATGAAGATGATTAGAAATGCCTTTTTATTATTAGCAGTTGTATCAGTATCAATTCTTGCAAGTTGTGGTGGTGATGGTACTGATGAGCCAACAGAAACGCAAAAAGACAAAATTGTTGCTGCGTTGACGGGAACTTGGACTATCAACGTTGCTAGTTCAAATGTAACCAACGTAACTGGGTCACCAAGTTTAGATGGTCTAGCCGTATCTTTTAATGCCACTGGTTTCTCGCTTAGCGGTTCAATTGCCGAATACGTGAACGGAGGAGCTTATACCATTAGTGACGAAGGTGTTTTCACGGTTGGAGGAGCAAATGCAGTTGGAGACAGATCAGCGACATTAACTAGCGTAGCTATTAATGCTGACTTAACCCAAGTTACTGTCGTAATTGAAGTAACAGAAGCGAATGGAAGAGTTGGAGGTCTTGGAACTTACACTCTTGTTTTCACTAAATCAGCATAATTAAAGAATAAAGCCTTAGTAAAATTTAGAGCCGTCCATATGGACGGCTTTTTTTGTGCCTTATCATATCAGTTTTTGAAAACTTTGGTCCTTCCCTATCCAACTGCTTTTCATATTCCATTGGCGTATGTTATGAGATTTTTCTTTGCCCATTCAAATAGAGAATGTATTATCAATCTTTCTACGACAAAAGAATCTGAGCCATTAAGACATTCAGAATCCCTTCTATCTGATTTAACGATTTCGGCGTTCTACAAAATCTATAAACTGATCAACCTCAAGTTTCTTCGCAACTATCCTTTTATTCTCATCCAGCAAGAACATCTTAGGAGTAGTTCTTACATTATAAGATACCCTAAAATAACTTTGACCTGTAGGATCAATACAATGCTTCCAATGGGAATTTGTTGTTTCTACAAAATCTTTCCATCGCTCCATATCCGTTGTAGTACAGAGAGCCACAACCTCTATTCCAAGACTTTCTAATTTCACCTCATTCTCTTCAAGTTTCTTTAATGTTTGTTTACAATGCCCACAATCAGGATCATAAATAAAGAGCAGCGTATACTCCGAAGAAATAGTTTCCAATCCGAATGGATTCAGTTGAATATCTACAGCATCAATTCTTGGGGCAACTTTACCTATGAGATTAGGCTTAACAAAAGCCACCTCATCCTTTAGTTTCTTAATGTAGTCTTCAGATACCCAATTGGCTTTACCAGCAAGGTAATAATCCTCTATTATGTGAATCATGACAGCATCCATTCCCATCTGCTTGGATTCTGCATACTTCTGAAAGAAGGTCACTAGCCAGTATCTGCTGGACTCTTCACTTCCGCTCAGTAGTCCCATGTACCAATCAATTTCTTGAATAATGCTATCAGGATGCTGAATAACAGCTTTGTCAAAGTACCTCATAACCTTATCGTGAATCAAAGGGGTCCTTAGAAGCCTAGTATCGCGCACCATTTTATCTGTCAAAAAATGATTCTTATAATAGTTATATCGCAACAAGTTTCTTTTCACATCATCTTCCACAGTTGACATTGATGGCACTTCTGGCTCGTCCATCAAGGACAAAAAAGAACTCACAAACGAATCAGGATCGCCACGAACAATCTGCTCTCGACTGTTCTTAACTTGATTGGCAATCACCTGCAAGTCTCCAAATATCCTTGTTGAATCCTGAGAATTAGCACCAGATAGCTCACCTATCAAGTCCCTTTGTCTTCTCTGAAGTTTTCCCAATTGGACTTGAAAAGTCCTAAAGAGTTCATTTTCCAAAGAACCCTCAATTTCCATATTCTCATATGGATTTTTCAAATCAGTTTGAATATAGAACGGGTCACCATCCACAACAAACTCCAAATAGTATGAAGGCGTATAGAGAAAATAGATACCCACTTTGGGATTATCAATCTCAAAGAAAAATTCCCCATTTGTTACCGTAATCGTATCAAGTAAATACTTCTCCTTTCCGTAGTGATTACCGATATAGATCGTATCTTCTTCAAAAGCAGCAATCTGAAATTTCATACTGACCGATTGTGCAAAGAGAGCAGTTGTACTAAG
The DNA here is from genome assembly GCA_964351885.1 of uncultured Marinoscillum sp. GTDB lineage: Bacteria > Bacteroidota > Bacteroidia > Cytophagales > Cyclobacteriaceae > Marinoscillum. The sequence goes on along the minus strand of CAYGPP010000198.1, from coordinate 182 downwards.
AAAGAATAATGAGAAAAGATTAAGATGAATGTAACGCATGAAATAGCTGATAAACTTAAATGTTAAGGACGTAGCAAAATTATCATTTAAACGCTGATTCAATAAAAATAATGTCATGAAATCCATTTCTATGATTAATAACATACCAATACATTCATTACAATATTCGCAACCATCTAGCT
>CAYGPP010000197.1:0-5080 GCA_964351885.1 uncultured Marinoscillum sp. | reverse complement strand
TTCCAAAGGATATGGTTTCATTAAAGAAGATGAATCAGAAAAAGAATACTTCGTACACGTTTCAGGTCTTATCGACGAGATCAGACAAGATGACGATGTTACCTTCGAATTAAAAGAAGGTAAGAGGGGATTAAATGCCGTTGACGTTAAGCTTGCTTAATTTTAATATATAAGTATTTTAATCATTGCTGCTCCTGACGAGAAATTGTCAGGAGTTTTTTTATGTCTTTTTGTTAAGAAGTGTCTGTCTCGTAGCATCTACCGATAGCTTGAAGATATCTGGTCTACTGTAGTGACCAACTCCATTCATCAGTAGCCGCTCTTCCCTAACTCTGGCATGATTGAGTTCTACACAAAAAATTCCTTCTTTATCCTTAACTGGCTCCAGCAACCAATTCCCATCGGGTGCAGCCACGCAACTGCCTCCATTGGCCAGTGTTCCTTTCATTGTATGCCGCATCAGTTCACTATGCGGTAGGTCGTCAGTTAATAGACTCTCGTCAAACAAACCAGATACTCCAATCACATAAGATCTAGACTCCTTTGCAATCATCGGAATCAAGTCACGAGTATTCCTATCATTACCAGGCCATACAGAAACATGCAAATCCTCTCCTTGTGCATAAAGAGTTGTACGTGCAAGTGGCAGCCAATTTTCCCAGCAGTTGAGTCCTCCGAGCGTAAAAGCATCAAGTCGATGAGTAGTTAAACCATGACCATCTCCCGCACTCCAAACCAATCGCTCTTCATGAGTAGGTACCACCTTGCGATGAACCGACTGGATCATACCTTGGTGATCTATGAATACTAGACTACAGTACAAGCTGTCGCCACGATCCTTCGGTCGCTCGATGATTCCTAAGTAGATGGCTATGTTATTGGCTTTCGCCGAACGGCAAATATTATCCAAATCACCATCCTCAATACAAATAGCCTGATCAACATAATGAGCATAGATTTCCTTTTGAGTCTGGCTTTCGAACACTGCGCCATCAGTCTTCTCTACCCAAAAAGGATAGCCAGGAAGGAGCGCTTCCCCAAAGACGACCAAATCCGCTTGCGCTTTGCCCGCCTGAGCAACATAGCCGATGATCTTGTCTATTGTCGCTTTCTGATTCAACCAAACGGGAGCTATTTGAGCAAGCGCAACTTTCAAATGATCCTTACTGCTCAAGGTCTTACAATTTCAGCGATATGAGTCAGTTTGATGTCTGGATGGATAGATGAAGCAACAGAACAGTATTTTTCTACCGCTAAGTCTACCAATTTCTGAGCCTCTTCCTGACCCAGATCCGGAGAAGTAAATAGGTATTTCAAGTCCATACTTACGAATTTCTTTGGAATTTCCTCTCTGCGTTCCCCTTCAATCTCCCCAGAAAAATCCACCAATGTCTTTCTGCGCTTCCTTACCATCTCTACCAAATCAACTGCAGCACAGGCTACCACGCCAGCAAGCAACAATTGCATTGGTGACATGGCTTGCTTCTCTTCTGCAGCCAGCATATCTATTTCTATTCGGTTGCCAGATTCATTGGTAGCGAAATATTCATGATCTGATTTGAATCCTAAAGTCACTTTCATGGTATCGTTTTTAGTCTTTTGTTCTGTAATCCTAGCGATTATTAAAATTTATTGTTGAAAAAACCTGTTTCACCTAAAATATTCACTCTCAGAAAGAACATTTATTGCAATACTCTTGGCTTCTGTTTTCAGTCACTTACTTTTGCCGACTGATTAAGCAAATAAGGCAGGATTATGATAATTCCTAAGGAACCAAAGTTAACCAAAGAGCAACTTTCTGAGGTTGTTTCTATTGTAGAAGAGTACGGTTGTCGCATACAGACAATCAAAGGACATCACAGAACGATATATGCTGTGCTAGGCGAGGAGCGTGAGACTATCATGGTTAATCGAATCCTAGGGCTCGACTATATTGATCGTTTCGATGCTGTTGATTCTCCATTCAAGTTGATGGATATCCATTCAGAATTAGCAAGTCATAAAATTAGGATTGGCAATATAATTATTGGTGAAAAACCTCTAATCATAGCTGGCCATTGTACGATAGACCCAAAGAATCCTAACCTTTTTATAGAATCTGCTCATGCGGTGAAAGAAGCTGGAGCGAGTGCAATACGTGGTGGTGTTTGGAAGCCCCGAACTATGCCTTATGCTTTCCAAGGAGATGATAGCTCTATGAAAATTTTGATTGAAGCCAAAGAGCAAACTGGTCTTCCGGTGGATACAGAAGTAATGGACGAGCATCAATTGAGACTGGCAGTTGAAGCTGGAGTAGATATACTGCAAATTGGTGCAAGAAATGCGCTAAACTATTCTCTATTGAAACAAGTAGGTCAAGCAACTGCCAATAAGCAAATAGCTGTTTTACTCAAACGCTCAATGGGAATGGGGCCAATCAATGAATTCATCGCAGCTGGCGAATATATCGCAGCTGGAGGAAATCCTGATGTGATGCTGTGTCCACGTGGTACTTCTCCAACTATGGACGGTTATAGAAACTACCCAGATGAGAGCATCACTCCATTACTAAAAGATAAAACTTGGGCGCCTGTGATCGTGGATCCTTCCCACTCTGTTGGAAGAGCTAAGTTTGTGCCTTCTGCGGCTATGGCTGCTATGGCTTACGGAGCAGATGGTGTTATCATAGAAACTCACAGCCAACCAAAAAGAGGGATTGGTGATGATCCGAAACAGTCGATTACTCCTGATGTATTGAAGAAACTGATTACTGATCTCAACCAAATCTGGGAAATCAGAAAGAATTACTGAATTAAGATCCTTAAATGAAAATCCCTTCTTGATAGTTTGTCAAGAAGGGATTTTTTGTGTCTTAAGTTTTTTACTCCTTAGTTTGAACTACCAAGTAATTGGTGTTCTTCCAGAAAGCAGACTTATCAGTAATCACCAAAAGCGTCTTATCATCCATAGACTTCACTTGATAAGAATCGGCAGGATGCTCAGTAATCATTTTGATCTCTTTAGTCATAAAAGACAAAGTATCAGTCATATCCTTTTTCACTTGGTTGAACAAGCCATCTTTGCTATTTGCATTTAAGACTTTCACTCTACCGAGACCGATAAATCCACCTTCAGTATCCACTACTTCTTTTTCTTTTAACTCTTTAGAAGTACCCGCGAAGTAGTAGGCTCTGTTGAGTATGTTTTTCAATTCTTGAGTCAGAACCAACTGCTGCTCATAAGAGTACTGGAGTTCAGTAATGTCTTCTTCCATTTCACCTTTCATGATCAAGAATTCTGTTTCTTTTTCAAGAATGACTCTCGCTTGAGTCTTAATTTCAGCACTCAATTTCAAGACTTCCTCGCTTTGCTCACCATACTTCTTTCGTAGCTCTTTAAGGTTTTTGTCCATTGATGCTATTTTCAACTTGGAGTTATCCAACAACGCTTTGATTGAAGAAATACGGGCAAAAATACTCTCGCGATCGTCCATACTTGCTTCACCATCATTAGTGATTTTATCAACCATTAATGCATTATTATCGATGGCCTTGAGGTTCTCATCTATCTCCTTCAGGGTAGCTTTATAGGATTCAATTGAATTGCTTAAGCTACTGTTTTTTGATCTATACGAATCATTTTCCTGCATTAAGAGACTCATCTCAGCTTTTAAAGCTTCGTTCTCTTTCTTTACTTTCGAATTGCAACCTGCCAGTATAACCACTAGCAAAATCACTACTATTTTTGTTTTCATTTTTTTGTTTAGTAGATCGTATTACGGTCGGTTATAGAGATAGTTGCCCTTCGAATGAAAATAATTCATTTATTTTAAATCAACCAATCAACTAATTGATTTACAGTATTTTACAATTTCAATAAAATGATAAGTTTCTGGAATTAATTGGCATTTTCAATATATGATCAACCATTAAAATTGATGTTCAAAAGCAACCAATCTTATCCACAAGCTATGGACTAGAATTTCAATGGATTGATTACTTTGGCAGCATAATTTTGGGACTCATATATTACATATTACTCAAGCCACTTTCGTTGCTTCCTTTACCCATCCTCTACTGGCTTTCTGATCTGTTATTTCTTTTCACCTATTTAGGCATAGCATATCGCAAAAAGGTGGTGAGAGAGAATTTGATGTGCGCATTTCCTAGTAAAACACCCAGAGAACGAAGACAGATTGCTTCTCGGTTTTATCGCTACTTCTATGACTTGATCTTTGAGAGTATTCGCATCTTTAGCATCTCTGAGAAAGAAGCAACTGCAAGATTCAAAGTTGTTAATCCGGAGGCATTAATCCCATTGGCACAAGCCAACCAAAGTGCGATTCTCACAGGCGGACACTATACCAACTGGGAATTATTCGCCGTGGCTACCAACCCACAGATCACTCATCAATTGCTGGGCATCTATACACCACTGACTAATAGGTTTATGGAAAGGAAATTCTCGGCTTCCAGGTCTCGATTTGGGCTACAGCTTGTCCCGAAAAAAGAGCTCAAGGAAGTCTTAGAGAATACTAAGGATTTATTGGCCATATCCACCTTCGCAATTGATCAAAGTCCAAGAAAAGACCAAAAAGCATATTGGATGCAGTTTCTTGGGAATGAAACGGCGGTTCATTTCGGTGCGGAGAAATATGCCAGAGCGTATAATTATCCTGTCGTCTATGGACGCTCTTTGCGTGTAAAACGTGGATATTACGAATTGACTTTTGAATTACTTACTGAAAATCCGAGCACAACTAAGGAAGGAGAAATCACCGAGAAAAATACCAGAAGACTAGAGCAGCAAATTCTAGAAGCGCCAGAGTATTGGCTCTGGACACATAAACGCTGGAAATTGAAGAAAGAACTTAAGAGTAAATCTTAGTACCAGAGTATTAAAGATTCAATAAATATGCTAAGGTACATTTGGAATGACAGGGAAGGGCTGTACAAAATGTCACGAACACTTGAATCACTCCTTTGAAGCCTTACCGAGCATATTGTCTCCAGATAATAGATTCCCTTGGGATGAATACATAAAAAAAACCGACGCATATGCATCGGCTTCCAAATTAGCGGTAATCAGATAATTCTTAATT
>CAYGPP010000196.1:0-5159 GCA_964351885.1 uncultured Marinoscillum sp. | reverse complement strand
ATATTGAGTGTTCCGAGTACTTTTGCTCGATCTTAATTAATATTTAATGGGTTGTTGATTTCATGTGCAACACCTGCTGACAGGACGCCTAAAGATGCCATTTTCTCGGACTGAAGCATTTTTTCTTGTGCTTCGGAGAGTTCTTTAAGCGCTTGCGCTAATTCTTGTTTCTGAATGACGAGCTGATTCGTACGTCTGTCTACCATCAACTCTAACTTTAGATTTTGAGTTTTCAAGGCTTTGACTCGATATAAATAAATGAATAACACAAAGAATAGCATTAGGAGCCCTGCCAATAGCTTTGCCCAGATAGTTTGCCACCAGCTGGCTTCAAAGTAGATGGAGGTACGCGCTATTGATCCTTCGAATTGCTGGTTGAGACCAGATTGAATCTCAAATTCATATTCACCTGGAGGTATATTGGTATAGAGGGCATTTCTTGCACCTTCCGATTCAATCCAAGTTTCGTCAAATGGTTTAAGACGATACCTGAAACTCATTTTTTGAGTATTGCGAAATTTGATGCCAGTATATTTGATCTGCACACGATCGGTACTTGCCGGAATTGTAATCTTTGATTCGTTTATTAAGATGGGTCGATTATCCGCCAATATTTTTTCTATAATGGGGGTGATAGAAGTTCGTTCATATTTAACCTTATTAGGCTCTACTAAGACAATTCCACCTAAGGTAGGAATCCAGAAATTCCCTGAACTATCTCTTAGCGAAAGAGCTGCGCCTAAGCAGTGGTTGTTTTTCATTCCATCGCTTTGATTAAATTCTTCAGAGAAGACTCGTAAGGAAGGGTTTTTTCTTACTTCATTGAGCTGAGCGATATTGACTTTGATTATTGATTTTTCGCTAGGTAACCATAAATTCCCGTTCTCATCAGGTAGCACATCATAAATGATTTCACTTGGCATACCATTGCTCATGTCAAAGGAAATGATATGGTCCGGGTGATGCCGTATCAAGCCATCATTTGAAGCTATCCATAGGTATTCATTTTGTGCATATATGGAGAATGAAAAATTCGAAGGGAGACCATTATCAGTTGTAATGGTTTCTTTCACTTTCATATCTTCTATAATGTTGATGCCATGCATAGTGCCTACAATCAACTGACCTTTTGGGTTTTCGGTAATTGACATGACGTAGTTGGAAGTAAGTCCATTACTCAAATCAAGAACTTCCCATTCATCAAGGTTCTTAAAGCGAATAAGGCCGGCATTTTTTGTCCCTATCCAAATGTTATTTTGGCTATCCTGATAAGATAATCGAATGAAGTTGTCAGGAAACCCATTTAGTATATTGTATTTTCGATGCTTTTTCTTACCAAGCACATACAATCCTCCATAGGTGCTTGCCCAAACTCTCCCACTAGAGTCAGTCATTAAATGTTTCAAACGAGCAGCAGGTAGCTTTAATGTTGAATTTACTTCTGAAATTTTTCCGTCCTTAATTAGATCTAACTCACCATTTTCATTCCCTAATAGAAATTCATTGCTCGAAAGCTGCGTCACTCCTGATATGATATCTGAGGACAAGCCATTGCTATTCGAGTAGGTTGTTAGACTTCCATCTGACAGCATAAATAACCCATTTCGATAAGTTCCACCCCACAGATTCTCTTCATTATCTATCAGTAAGTCTCTGATTATGTTATTCGGAAGTCCTTTCGATTCATCAATAAAGTCAACAAAATCAGTATCTTTTTGATAGCGATAAAGACCTTTCATAGTACCTAGCCAAAGAGATTTTTTGGTATCCTCTGCAATGGAAGTAATAACTGAATTTTGGAGGACTTTAACCTTTTCTAGCTCATCAGACAGAAGTGTGAATAGACCATTACCAGTACCTAGGTATATAGTGTGATCACATACGAAAATCTGATTGATTCCATTTAAGCTTCTGTCGTCAACTAGCTCTTGAAACCCTTTCGAATTAGTATATCGAATCAACTTTGAGTCGTCTGTGCCAAAGTATACTTCGCCGTTCTTTTCTGCAATTGTTATGATTGTGCTTTTTCGATCGCTAAAGTCACTAGTAAAGTCTTCAAGCTGATCATTGGCATATCTAAATAGATTGTTTGACTTAGTTGCGAACCATATACTGTTGTCCGTCATGATCTCCATGCTTTCAACAATGTAATTGGAAGAAGAGGACAAGGCTTCGGGTCTTTCGAATGTTCCGTTCTCATATTTAGCCAAGCCATGCAAAGTGCCCACCCAAAGAGTATTATTACTATCATAACCCAATCTCAATACGTTGGAAGAGGGAATAGTTGAGTTTTGTGCGTTGAAAACTGTAAAATCTTTACCATCAAATCTGTAAAGGCCGGTATATGTAGCGATCCATATATAGCCGTCTGCCGTTTGTATCAGATCATTGGTGGATTCAGACCCTAAGCCCTGTTCTGAGTTCCAAGATTGGAGAATATACTGACTGAGTATTTTTTTTGGATTGAGTCCCGTTTGCGAATAGACAAAATCGGTTCCTAAGCATAGGAAGATAAAAAGCAGAAATACTTTTAATCCAGAGTTTGGATTTTCGGGTTTCTTATGGAGATAGCTAACTGGCAAGTGTGATACGAAAATTGTCCTAATAGTTAATTGGAATATAAGCAATATCCTCAAATTAGTATTGACCATAATGGCGAAACCTGAATGCACAGAGGTAACCAATTCAATCTGATATTAGTTGCATCGCTTATCTTGCCCATATGAAAGAAAAACTAACTGTGGGTTTCTATTTTTTGGTTAGCATGGTTCATGTTATCGCGGGATTAGTTGGGTCCGATCAGCTTGTGGAAATTACAAAAATCATGTTAATGCCTGCGCTTATTTATTTAGTTTTTGTGCTGGCTGATGGGGTAGTTACACTTCCGAAATTGGTTTTAGTAGGAGGATTAATTTTTTCATGGATTGGGGATATTTTGCTTATTTATGATGGCGATATTTTCTTTTTAGGCGGATTGGGATCATTTCTGGTTGCCCAACTACTTTATGCTTTTGTGATGAGAAAATCAACATTTGAGAAGCCATTGCTTAGCATAAGACCTCTGACTCCAGTGATTATTTTTGGGGGTATTCTCCTAGTGATTTTAGTGCCTAGTGCAGGCTCGTTTGCACTGCCAATTGTTATTTATGCTCTCTGTATTCTTACGATGATCAGCATGGCAATTTTTAGAAGGCGATTGACTTCAGACGATAGTTTTAGTTACGTTTTGATGGGGTCTGTAATGTTCGTCTTGTCCGATAGCTGTATTGCTCTTAACAAATTTGTTTGGGAGATTCCTCTTGCAGGGTTCTTTATTATGACTAGCTATACAGCTGCTCAATACTTTATAGTGAAAGGGATCATGATTCATCCTGAACGGAGGAAGTAATTCTTTAGTCTGTATTTCGAAAAGCCACATTCCCCATGGCTACATCTACATTGAAAATCAGGAGATTTTGTGCATCGGCTTGATAACTCATGTTCACAAATACGTTTTTCTCCACTTCTTCAAAACCATTTGCAATTCGTAAACCACATAGTGGGCTTTCTTTCATATAGATGATCGTTGGAACATGGTTTCCCGGTAGAAAAACTTCTAAACTGCCAGCCCCAACAGACGCGTCGATGGTGCATTTTCTGTCAGACGTAGCACTGAAATCAAGCATGGCTCTTCCAAAACCTACGTTGGCTTTAACATATTTTGCTTTAGCTAATTCGAGATGTTTAGCAGAGATAGAACCCATGTCAGTTTTTACCCAGAAAGTATCCATCTCGATTTTATTCGCTTCTCCATTGTTGTAATTCACGGAGATATCTGCACTACCAGATCTTACTTTGAAATTTTGAACAGATGTGCCACTTAGATCAACATCGGCATTTCCAAACCCATAGCTCAAATCGAGATGATAAACTTTTTCAGTGTCAAAAAGGATTTTCCAGAAATTATTTTGGGACTCTTCAGTCCTGAGCATTGCGAGTAAAATACCATCACCAAGGCTAGATGATCTGAATTCTTCAAGATCCAGATCTACCTTGCAAGTACGACCCGTAACTTTACTCTTAAATGATGGATTGATCTTTTCGAGATCAGGATTGCCGTAGATGGAGAGTGGGCCTTCATCAGAGGCTTTCATGAAGCAATTGCCTGTAGTAGCTTCCAAGCGGAAGGCTACCGTATCAAAGCTTACTGACTCTTTGAGCGTGTAGAACTTTTTGAGCTGACTAAAACATAATGTGAGGCTCAGTGTAAAAACTGAGGCTAATACGATCCGCAACATCCATTAGCATACGAAATAAAATATGGGATGTTACAGGAATTTTAAGCCCCGAAGAATTCTTTCATGTTTTCGAAGAACCCTTTTTCACCTTTTGCAGGATTTGGTTTGAAATTGTCAGATTCGCGAAGCGATTCCAGCATGGATTTTTCTTCCGAAGTAAGAGTCTTAGGCGTCCAAATATTAACATGGATAAGCTGGTCACCAACTCCGTAACCTTCGATATTTTTTATACCTTTTCCTCTCAAACGAAGAATTTTACCACTTTGAGTACCTGGCTCAATTTTGATTTTCACGCGACTATTGATCGTAGGTACTTCTATGTTCGTGCCCAAAACAGCATCAACGAAATTGATATGAAGATCGTAGATCACATTGTTGCCATCTCTTTTGAGTGTCTCGTCATCTTGCTCTTCTACCAAGATCAATAAATCTCCTGGGACTCCTCCAGCCACTTCATTGCCCTTTCCGCTCATGCTCAACTGCATGCCGTCAGTTACTCCAGCAGGAATTTTAACCGTAATCAAATCTTCCTCACGCTTCATCCCTGAACTATCAGTTCCAGAAGCTCTACTACTCACAGTTTGGCCTGCTCCACCACAAGCAGGGCAAGTGGCTGTAGACATCATCTGACCTAGCATCGTATTCACTACTTTGCGCACCTGACCAGAGCCATTACATGATGAACATGTACCAAACTTAGTTTCAGGATCAACCGTCAGTCTATTGACTTTAATCTTCTTCTCTACTCCGTTGGCAATTTCTTTTAGCGTTAACTTAAGCTTGATTCGGAGGTTGGTGCCTTTTCTGGTGCGACGACCTCCGCCACCGCCTCCTCCAAAGAAACCATCAAATGGACTTCCTCCACCGCCACCACCACCGAAG
>CAYGPP010000195.1:3015-5265 GCA_964351885.1 uncultured Marinoscillum sp. | reverse complement strand
ATTGAATTCGAAATGGCTAAACCAGCACCATCTGGTTTTGATATTTTGGTGAAGATCTCAGCCATCTCTGTCAATCCTGTTGATTTCAAAATCAGACAATCTGCCGCTAAAAACACAACATTAGATACACCAAAAATCATCGGCTGGGATGCTGTGGGCACTGTGGAAGCTGTAGGAGAAAGCACATCGCGATTCAAAGTGGGCGACTCAGTATTCTACGCAGGTGATCTTACCCGAAGTGGGAGCAATGCTGAATATCAGGTGGTAGATGAACGCATCGTTGGACATGCGCCCAAGTCATTAACCATAGCTGAAGCCGTTGCTATTCCTTTAACTGGGTTAACCGCTTGGGAATCGCTGTTTGACCGAATCAAGATCAATCCTGAAACGGACAAAGGCAAATCTGTTCTCATTCTTGCTGGCGCAGGTGGTGTTGGCTCCATTGCAATACAAATAGCCAAGCAAGTGGCGAACCTTACGGTACTCGCTACCGCTTCACGAGCTGAATCCCAAAAATGGTGCAAAAGTCTCGGTGCTAATCACGTCGTGAATCATCGAAAACTCAAAGAAGAACTAGAAGGGATTGGTCATAGCCAAGTTGATTATATCCTAGACTGTGTAGACCTAGAGGCTTACTGGGACACGATCGTGGAGATCATCAAGCCACAAGGCCATATCGTATCTATAACTGGAAGTAGTAAACCGCTCAACTTAGCCGCCCTCAAAGCAAAGAGTGTCTCATTCTCTTGGGAGTTGATGTACACACGCTCCATGTTCAATACAAACGATATGGGCCAACAGCACGAAATTTTAAATGAAATAGCCAGACTACTAGATGCCGGCATATTGAAAACCACTCTTACCACAACACTCGAAGGCTTCACTGTGAAGAATTTGAAAAAGGCTCACGAAATGCAAGAGTCGGGAAAGACGATTGGGAAAACAGTGATCCTTTTCTAATCATGCAAAAAAAGTATCGTTACAAACCATACAAACGATCCATTATGAAAGTCTTATCTATTCCTCTCCTACTCATCATCCTAGCGCTCATTGGCTGCAAGAAAAAAGATAAAATTGTTGAGCACACGATCAATGAAAGTGAAATCTACTTTCCGGAAATAGGTTCAGACGAGTGGGAAACCACCACGCTCGAAAACTTGAATTGGAACGAATCAGCCATTGATGATCTGAATGACTTCCTCTCTCAAAATGGCACAAGAGGATTCATTCTCTTGAAGAATGGAAAAATCGTCATTGAGAAGTTTTGGGGTAATAACGTTCAGAACAATGCGCCTTTTACCAAAGATTCGAATTGGTACTGGGCATCTGCTGGAAAAACGCTTACCGCAATTTTGGTAGGTTTGGCACAGGAACAAAACCTACTTGATATTGATAACAAAACTTCGGACTACCTCGGTAATAGCTGGTCGAGTCTCTCACTAGAAAAGGAAAACCTCGTCACACTAAGACATCAGCTCACCATGACCACTGGCTTAGATTATGGCGTTGACAATCCAGATTGCACAGAGCCTGAATGCTTGCAATATAAGTCTGACGCAGGTAGCCAATGGTACTATCACAATGCGCCTTATACGCTGCTTGAGAAAGTAGTGAGCAATGCTTCGGGACTCTCCTACAATGAATTCACTAACCAGAATATCGAAGCTCCTATAGGAATGGAAGGCACTTGGCTTCCACTAGGAGACAATAATCTCTATTGGAGCACTCCGCGAGATGCAGCTAGATTTGGACTCCTACTACTGAATCATGGAAAATGGTTAGAAAATGAAGTGATAAGTGATTTGAATTATTTTGAAAGCTTGACCAATTCCTCTCAATCGCTGAACCCTTCTTATGGTTTTCTAACATGGTTGAATGGGAAATCTTCCCTCATCCTCCCTGGATTGCCCAACTCATTCAATCTTTCTCTATCGAAAAATGCCCCTGATGATCTATTTGCAGCAATAGGAAAAAATGGTCAGTTCATAGATGTGGTCCCAAGTAGAGGAATAGTAGTCATAAGAATGGGTGAAGCCCCGGAAGATAGCTTGGTTCCTACTGTATTTCATGATGACATGTGGGCTAAGATCAATGCCGTTATCAACTGATTGGAATATCATTACAGAAAACCAATCACGATTAGCTCAATCACATTTAGGTCAATTCTGTTTAGCTTTAGGAAATCCAAACCAATCCTATCATGCAAACATTAAGATTAACCTGTGCCGTGATTTTAGCTGTATTAGCTAG
>CAYGPP010000195.1:0-3005 GCA_964351885.1 uncultured Marinoscillum sp. | reverse complement strand
TTCACCAACTAAGTCAACAGAAGAATCTGCTCCCCTTATCACCAAAGTAAAGATGCTTACTACTCATGGGGAAATCATTTTGAAGCTCCACAACGAGACACCCTTGCACCGAGATAACTTCATCAAGATTGTGAAGGAAGGCGTATTGGATAGTGCCTTATTCCATCGTGTGATTGAAAACTTCATGATCCAGGGTGGCGATACAGACAGTAAAAATGCCTCACCTGAAGACACACTAGGAATGCATGATTTGCCTTATGAAGTGGCTGCAGAAATTACACCTAAACTATTTCATAAAAAGGGAGTCCTGGCTGCTGCTCGCGGTGGACATCCTGAGCGGGTTTCTAGTAGTACACAGTTCTATATTGTGCAAGGAAAAGTATTCAATGACAGCACTTTGGATATACAGGAAGGTCGCATCAATAAGATGTTGGCTGAGCATTTCATCAAACAAGATTCCATTTATAAAGATCAACTTGATTCAATTTATGCCGCTTTGGAAGCCGAAAATTGGGAGACATATTCTAAACTGAACACGAGATTTCGAAACTTGTCGGAAGATTATACTGATTTCGAACGCTACACAATTCCAGAAGCACATCGAGAAGTTTACAAAACCATTGGAGGCACACCGCATCTCGATCAAAGCTATTCGATATTTGGGGAAGTAGTTTCAGGTCTACATGTGGTAGATAGCATCGAATCAGTTGCTACCAGCCCACTCGACCGACCACTGCAAGATGTTCGTATTTTGAGTGTGAGCATTCTTGAAGAGTAAAACCAGCCCAACAAAATTTGTATGGAAGTCTGAAATTATCTAGTAGCATTTCAAAGTATGGTTGAAATCCGAACCGAATTTAGTTCTTCTCGTTTCTAGGTTTTATGCGTGCAGTTACATCGACCCAATATGGAAACCCAGAGGAGGTACTAAAAATCACAGAAGTACCTAAACCTTCACCCAAAACTAATGAGGTCTTAATAAGAATAAAGGCTACAGCTATTAATGATTACGACTGGAGCATAGCAAGAGGCAAGCCTTTTCTTTATCGTCTTATATTTGGATTGACTAAGCCAAAGAATCCCATCGCTGGAATGGAACTGTCCGGAATTGTAGAATCAATAGGCAGTGAGGTGAAGTCACTGGAAGTTGGCGATGAAGTATTTGGTGACATCTCCAGTTTTGGTTTCGGAACGTTTGCGGAATATATAGCCATCAATGAGCGAGTGGTGGTTAAGAAACCATCTCACATAAGCTTTGAAGAAGCTGCCGCTATTCCTCATGCTGGGTTGCTGGCTTGGCAGGCCATGATTGATTTGGGTAAGATTGAAGCAAATCAGAAAGTACTAATTAATGGCGCTGGAGGAGGTGTAGGAGCCCTTGCTATTCAGATAGCGAAGAACCATCATTGTGAAGTAACAGCCGTTGACACCTCAGCCAAGTTCAATGCTATGACCGATCTGGGCGCAGATCACGTATTGGATTACCAAAGCAAGGATTTCACCAAACTTGGTCTTCAATATGATCTGATTATCGATTGCAAAACCTCTTCAAGTCCAAAATCATATCTCCGTGCATTGTCCAAGCAAGGGAAATACATTACCGTTGGTGGACGCCTCAAGCGACTCGTTCAATTGCTCTTATTCAGATCGTTTTCTGGTAGAGAGATCAAGCAAAAGCTCAACATTCTTAGTCTTAAGCCTAACCAAGGTCTCAGCGAGGTTGCTGATTATATTTTGAAGAATCAGCTCAAAATAGTACTGGATGGTTCCTACACACTAGAGGATATTCCACGACTCATTCAATACTTTGGAGATGGAAAACATCAAGGCAAAATCGTTATCAGCGTATGAGCATAGACTCATTATTATATTGGTAACTCATTGAAGCAAAACCTCCTAGTATTAACCCTAATTGAATAACCTGAGTATGTTTGCTATTATTGAACAAGGATAGTATTCAAACACACCAAATATTCCAACACCCAACTAACCATGTATACTAGAAAAACCTATTCAGCTTTAGAACTCTTCTTGTGGACTAGATACGAAACTTTTCTTTTTGTGATTTTGAGTTCTGCTTGGGTATCAGCTTATTACTTTTTGGACTTGGCTTGGCTGAGCATTCCGTGGACACCCATTGCCATGATAGGTACCGCTGTAGCGTTTGTTATTGGTTTTCAAAATAATGCCGCATATGACAGAATCTGGGAAGCAAGAAAGATCTGGGGCGGAATTGTGAATAGTTCTAGAACCTTTGGGATGTACCTCCAAGACATGCTGACTAATGAGCATACTACTAAGAAGGTATCTGAAGAAGAAATACAACAAGAAATCAAGACCCTCACCTACCGCCATATTGCATGGATGACCGCCCTTAGACATGCCATGCGCGCACCAAAGCAATGGGAAACTGCTGTCAATGAAAAAGCTAACAGAGAATGGGATATCAAACCTCCCGAGAGGCTAACTAGTTTCGAGGAAGACATCAAGCCCTATCTAAGCAAAGAAGATTTGTTGGACATAAGCTCTAAAGACAACAAACAAACCGCCCTCCTCTATCAGCAATCACATCATCTGCGCAAGCTCAAAGAGTCAGGTCTGATTTGGGAGTTTTCTTTTCTTGAATTAGAGAGCTTAATACAGGAATTCTTTGCGCTACAAGGGAAAAGTGAACGGATCAAAAATTTCCCATACCCTCGACAATTCGCTACTTTGAATCACAATTTCATGTGGATCTTGATTATGCTACTTCCAGTGGCATTGGTACCTCAGTTTGCAGGGATCGGAGAAACCATTTCGACAAACTACCCAATATTAGGTGATCTATTCATCTGGCTTTCAATACCTATTTATACTGCTGTGGCGTGGATATTTCATACCATGGAACGCATAGGACGTACAGGAGAAAACCCGTTTGAAGGCACTTCCAATGATGTGCCAATCTCGACTATTTCCAGAGGAATCGAAATAGATCTCAGACAGAACCTTGGTGAATCTAAAGAAGA
>CAYGPP010000194.1:0-5320 GCA_964351885.1 uncultured Marinoscillum sp. | reverse complement strand
CCCGAATTAATAGCTGTAGGGTATATCGTGGGATTAAATGTTGCAGTACTTGTATTTCTTGGAGGAGTAGTTACTTGGTGGATTGCTATTCCTACTTATGTAGGAGTCAATGGTTTTGATGTTGTTGCAGCAGAATTAGTCACTGCAGGCAAATTTGCTAGCATTGATGGTATTACTCCGGAGGCTTTGGGCGGAGCGCTTTGGAGCGAAAAAATGAGGTATCTAGGTGTTGGCACGATGATTATCGGAGGGTTGTGGGCTTTGATAAGTTTGAAGAGTGCTTTATCCACAGCTTTTACTTCAGGAGTGAAAGCTTTTAAAGAAGGTGCACAGAAAGCCTCAGAGACACTCAGGACAGAACTTGATACACCAATGAGTTGGGTGCTGATGGGAATAGGAATCATGGTTGTTCCGGTTTTCTTTATTTATTTAACAATCATCCAAGATATTCCTGTGACGCTATTCATGTCATTGATTATGATCTTGGCGGGTTTTCTATTTTCGGCGGTTGCAGGTTATATGGCAGGACTAGTCGGGAGCTCGAACAATCCTATTTCTGGAGTAACTATAGCCACTATATTGAGTACAGCTATTCTGCTGCTACTGCTAATGGGCTCGTCAGACCCTACACGTGGTGCGGCTGGAGCAATTCTCGTAGGTGCAGTTGTGTGCTGTGCTGCGGCGATAGCTGGAGACAATATGCAAGACTTGAAGGCTGGATATATCCTAGGTGCTACACCTCGTAATCAGCAGGTGATGCAAATGATTGGTGTAGTGGCAGGAGCACTTTTGATTGCACCAGTTTTGAATCTACTATTAGCATCGAAAGGAATAGGGAATCCCACTATAGAGCACCCAAATCCTCTAGCAGCCCCTCAAGCTACTTTAATGATGAGTGTTGCAACGGGAATCTTTGGAGGAAAACTCCCGTGGAATATTATTTCTATTGGAGCAGGAATTGGAGTAGTAATTATAGCAATAGATAGTTGGCTAAAATCCAAGGGGTCAAGTTTTAGAATGCCTGTTTTGGCTGTTGCGGTAGGTCTGTACCTTCCATTTGAATTGGATTCCTCTATTTTCGTTGGGGGGATAATTGCCTACCTTCTAGATAGATCATTTAAGAAGAATAACGTCTCCAAAGAGCTTTCAGATAAAGCTTCGAATGCTGGGCTTCTTATAGCATCGGGGCTTATTACGGGAGAAGCACTCATGGGAATATTAATAGCCCTTTTAGCTACTTTTGAGCTCAACTTGCAGCTCAGCAATGATACACTAGGTGGAAGTCATCTAGGTCTCGGACTTCTTCTTCTTATTCTATTCTACCTATACAAGTCAGTCATTAATGCTTCAAAACAATAGTGATGTCTAAACCAGAAGAGTTTAGTAATCGATGGGGAATCATTTTTGCATCTTTAGGCATGGCAATAGGTGCTGGAAATCTTTGGAGATTTCCAAGGCTAGCTGGACAATATGGGGGCAGTTTCATTCTCTTATGGATTCTTTTTCTTTTCGTCTGGTCTATTCCGCTTTTGCTTGCTGAATTTTCTATTGGTAAAAAATATAAACTTGGAGTAATTGGATCTTTTGGAAAACTAGCTGGTGAGAAGTTAACATGGATGGGTTTTTTTATCACGGTTTGCACCCTTGGAATAGCTTTTTACTATTCCGTAGTTACTGCTTGGTCTGTAGAGTACTTGTTTATTTCCGTAAAAAATCTATTTCAATCTTTAGTTTCCGGTATATCATTGAGCGATCGTTTATTAGAGAATCCTGAATTCTTAAATCAGCAATGGGATAGTTTGGCAAATGGAAGCTTGATGACAGTTGGCATCTGCATTGTGATCATTATTGTTGGCGTATTTGTAGTCGGTAGAGGTGTGCAAGGCGGATTGGAAAAAGCCAATAAAATCCTCATTCCTAGCTTGTTTATACTCCTGATCATAGTCGCTTCAGCGGCATTGAGTATGGAAGGAGGAGTGAAAGGCTTGCAATACATGTTTGCTATTGACTGGTCGAGTTTCTCAAACCCTACGATCTGGATAGAGGCACTTTCACAATCAGCATGGTCTACCGGAGCAGGGTGGGGACTCATGATCACTATTTCATCCTATTCTAGAAACAAGGAAGATGTGACGCTTAATACTTTTATAGGAGCATTCGGTAACAATAGCGCTTCACTTATAGCTGGAATTGCGATTCTTCCTGCCGTATTTGCCATGTCAGCAAGTGAGGGCGAAGCTATTAGTTTTTTACAAAGTGGAAGTCAGGCGTTAACATTTACCATTATCCCGAAATTATTTTCATCAATAGTTGGTGGTTCATTTATGACCATTGCATTCTTTTTGGCATTGACTCTGGCTGCTTTCAGTTCTTTCTTACCTATGCTGGAATTGCTAAAGACGAATTTGGTTGTATTGAACCTTGAGCAAAAGACCATTACTGCTATACTAATTTTGACATTTATCTTATTTGGTCTACCCTCTGCCTATTCATTGGATTACTTTAGTAATCAAGATTGGGTTTGGGGACTTGGTTTAATTGTGAGTGGTATATTCATTGCAATAGCCACAGTTGTTTATGGTCCTACTCGATTTAAGTTGGAATTGATAGATAGGGATTCTAATATGAAAGTGCCTAGTTGGTATTTCAAATATGCCATTTATATCAATTCATTTTTAGGCGTATTGTTAATTGTATGGTGGATGTCTCAGGGTTATAGCAGCGAGCCTTGGCTTACCTCAGAGGGACAATGGAATTGGTTAGATACCTATAGCAACGCTTCTATAATTACTCAATGGGTTACAGTTGTTCTATTAGGCGTAACTCTGAATAAGTTATTGTATCGTAAATTTTGTAAAGGATAAGAGATGAATTTAGCCGGTATAATCAGTATGATTATTTGTTTGGGGTTGGTATTAGGTGGATTTCTTTATTTTTTGCGCAAAGCAATCAAACACGAAAAAAGTATAAAAGATCATGGAGAAAATTGATTCATTAAATCAAGTAGCAGAGTTTCATAAGACTTTCAAACATCCTATACTGGAGCTACCAACAATCCCGAGCATCAAACGGAGTGATTTAAGGGTTTCATTAATTCAGGAAGAATTGAATGAGCTAAAAGAGGCCATTGATAAAAATGATATGGTAGAAGTGGCTGATGCCCTTTGCGATATACAGTATGTCCTTTCTGGGGCTGTGCTGGAGTTCGGTCTTGGAGATAAATTCGTTAAATTATTCAATGAGGTACAGCGCTCGAATATGAGTAAAGCGTGTAAAACGGCACAAGAAGCTGAAGATACAGTAGCCTACTACCGGAATGAAAGACAAACTGAAGCTTACTACAAAAAGCAAGATGGCTTATATCTCGTCTACAGGAAAGTTGATGACAAGACACTCAAGTCGATAAAATACTCACCAGCAGACCTAAAGTCTATCATAGACCAATAATAGCCAGAGATAGAGAAGAGACTAGGCTACTTTGTAAATCCATGAAATTTCGGATAATTTTTTCATCACATCCCAAACCAAACATTAGTATCAGGTAGGCAGTAATTGATGAGAGTAATTTGATAGTTGTTTTGTTTTTCATAACAAAATCTATTTGGCGGAATACAATTTGATAATTTTATGAACAATATCAAATTATATAGCAAAAGAACTTAGACTTTATTGAAAATACAATACCCATAAGGAGGTATTTTATTTGATCCTACGCAGATAGACTGCTGTATCATCATTGTCATCATTTTGTAATGAAATGATGTTTCCATCTCTCATCCAAACTTTAGAATAATCACTAGAGAAGCTTTCGCTATCATCAATATGTAACCTTCCACGATTATCAATGGACCATTCGGTATACTCTATTTCCCGCTCTCCGAAAGCATCAACGATTATTTTGACGTCTCCACCTTTTTCAAATTCGAGGGAAATATCGATTCTATCAAGAATCCCAGAAATTGCACCAGAAACTGTACTCAATATTACAGACTCAAAAATGGATTCAGTTTCTCGGGCTTCATCTTCTACCTCTCTTAGTTGCTCATCAATGTCTATTGTGAGGTCCCAAGTTCCCAAAAGGAAATTTTCAGTGATTTTAGTTTGGGCTTGAAGGTGTGAAACTGATATAGTGATCAGAACAAAGAAAAGTGTTTTGTTAATTTTCATAGTTTCGTTATTATGCATTACAAGGTACTGCTATATGTATAATACTGAAATTGATGATAATAGGTTACAGAACTATTAACTTTATTAGATTTGCGGCTGATAATAAAATAGATCAAAATGTTTGATAATCTTAGCTCTAAACTCGATCGAGCCTTCAAAACCCTAAAAGGTCAAGGAAGTATAACTGAAATTAATGTTGCATCCACGGTAAAAGAAATTCGCCGGGCATTGATTGATGCTGATGTTAACTTTAAAATAGCAAAAGAGGTTACAGACACAATTAAAGAGAAAGCACTCGGCAGAGACGTTTTGATAGCTGTCTCACCAGGTCAATTGCTAACTAAGATAGTAGCAGAAGAGTTGACAAGTTTGATGGGAGAAACCAATTCGCCTATCAACATGGATGGAAATCCAAACATCATATTAATTTCGGGACTTCAGGGATCTGGTAAAACTACTTTTAGTGGCAAACTAGCGAATCAATTCAAAAAGCAAGGCAGAACAGTCTTATTGGCTGCTTGTGATGTATATCGTCCAGCTGCGATTGATCAGTTGAGAGTACTTGGTGAGCAAATTGGTGTTGAAGTTTATACAGAGATTGATGAGAAAGACCCGATAAAAATTGCTAAGAATGCTGTTAAATACGCCAAGGAAAATGGTAAAAAGTCACTAATTATAGATACTGCAGGTCGATTGGCAGTGGATGAGGTGATGATGGCTGAGATTGCTTCCATTAAAAGCGAAATACAGCCTGCTGAGACACTTTTTGTTGTAGATGCCATGACTGGTCAAGACGCTGTTAATACTGCAGCAGCATTCAACCAGCGTTTGAATTTTGATGGTGTAGTGCTTACTAAACTAGACGGTGATACTAGAGGTGGAGCAGCTCTTTCTGTAAGAAGAGAAGTTGATAAGCCTATCAAGTATATCAGCACAGGAGAGAAGATGGAAGCTATTGATTTGTTTCATCCAGATCGAATGGCAAACAGAATTCTGGGAATGGGTGACGTAATCTCGTTGGTTGAGAAAGCACAACAGAATTTTGATGAAGATGAGGCAAGACGCATCAATAAGAAAATCAAAAAGAATCAATTCGGTTTTGATGATTTTCTCTCTCAAATGGAGCAAATCAAAAAGATGGGTAACATCAAGG
>CAYGPP010000193.1:0-5324 GCA_964351885.1 uncultured Marinoscillum sp. | reverse complement strand
ATTCGTGATGGCGCTAAATCTTGATTCAGTATTCTTCGCTTCGAGAGCAGCTATTCCATTTCTCAAGAAAGGTGAGAACGCCTCAATTATCAATTACACATCAAATGCAGGTTGGAATGCTGGAGGGCCTGGAGCTGGTGTATATGGTACTTCTAAAGCTGGAGTTCACGCAATCACTAGAGCGCTAGCTAAAGATTTAGCGGAATATGGAATCAGAGTTAATGCCGTATCTCCTGGTACCATTGATACTCCATTTCATGCTCAGATCAAATCGACCAAGCCAGAGGTATTTGCATCATGGAAGAATAACATCCTGTTGGGAAGACTAGGTGAGCCTGAAGAAGTGGCTTCAGTCGTGTCTTTCCTAGCTAGTAAAGATGCTTCTTTTATCACGGCAGAGACCATTCAAGTAGGTGGTGGTCAGGCTTTAGGAATTTAATAGAATGCGAATTAGTTAGAGGTAAATCACAGTATATGACTGTTGTTGATGGTTTGATTCTGATACTGGTAGGAGTATTAGCTGGCTTCTTAAACGTGGTGGCAGGTGGGGGATCTCTACTTACTTTACCTACTATGATTTTTATGGGTTTACCCCCCAACGTGGCTAATGCGACGAATAGGGTAGCGATTCTATGGCAGAATGTCTTTGCCATTGCCAAGTTTAAAAGTTCAGGAGTGGTCGAGTCTAAGTATAGCATTTACTTGGGCTTGGCGGCTATTCCCGGAGCTATTTTGGGAGCTATCCTTGCAGTGGATATCGAAGGTGAACTGTTCACTAAGATACTTTCTGTAGTAATGTTGGTTGTTGGATTTCTGATAGTCTTTGGGTCGCCCAAAACTCAGCCAAAGCCCACAACAGAAGGAAAAGAACGAAATATTTGGTGGGGAGTATTGATTTTTTTTCTGATTGGAATTTATGGTGGGTTCATTCACGCTGGGGTGGGGTTCATTATTATTCTAGTATTGGGGCAACTCACCCATGAATCATTAGTCAAGATCAATAGTATCAAAGTCATAGTCGCATTCATTTACACTTTTGCAGTAGTACTCGTTTTTCTTTTTAATGGAGTGATTAACTGGGAATTTGGGATTACACTGGCCATTGGAAACTCTGCAGGAGGATGGCTTGGTAGCTATTTTTCTATTAAGAAAGGTGACAAATGGATTAAGGCGTTTTTACTTGTAACCATAGTTGCAATGGTGGTGAAACTGTGGTTTTATCATTAGATTTCTATTTGATCACACCTTAAAGTAAAATGCGCTTATGGCGTTTCAATTTTTCTGACTAAAACTGAACTAAAATGCTCACAGACAAAGCAAAAAATGTAGTCACTTTCGGAGAAGTCATGATGAGGCTTTCACCTCCGGGCTATGCCAAGTTTTCTCAAACGAATACGTTGGAATTAGCCTACGGTGGAGGAGAGGCCAATGTAGCCATTTCTCTTGCTTATCTTGGACTCAACGCTTGTCATGTTACCAGGTTTCCAGACAATCTTCTCGGGCGTGCAGCTACTCAATTTTTGCGTCAAAATTGGCTGGATACATCCAAGGTAGTCTATGGAGATCAACGCATGGGCCAATATTTCCTTGAGAAAGGTGCGGTGCATCGCGCAAGCGAGGTGGTTTATGAACGTGATAATTCTGCATTTGCGAGATTAAAACCCGAAATGTTTGATTGGGAAGACATCTTGAAAGATGCTGATTGGTTCCACTGGACAGGTATTACACCTGCCATTTCACAAGGAACTGCAGATGCTTGTTTGCAAGCGCTAGAAGTTGCCAATAGGCTAGGTGTCACAGTTTCAGCGGATGTCAATTCTAGAAAAAATCTCTGGCAATACGGAAAAACTAGACATGAAGTTCTTCCCTCGCTCATTGAGAGAAGTGATATATTGATGGCTAGCGAATACGATTTAATAGACATCTTTCAATTAGCTAATGATCCAGAAAATTCTTCATTTAAGGAAGTAGTCAAAGAGGTTTCTCAAAAGCTACCTCGATTGAATAAAATCTTCGATAAAACCCGTGAAACGGTAAGTGCCTCACATAATCGTATACAAGGTAAAATGTGGAATGGTTCTGGTGTAGCAAAGACTCCTTTTCTGGATGTGACACATATAGTGGATAGGGTAGGTACAGGAGATGCGTATTGCGCCGGAGTTATTTTCGGACTTCTTCATTATAAGAATGATCAGGATGCTTTGAAGTTTGCAACAGCAGCATGTGCACTAAAGCACACAGTAGAAGGGGATGCTAATATGGTCTCTTTTGAGAATGTCAAAAGTCTGGCAGAAGGAAATACCTCCGGCAAAATAATTAGATAAACGATTGGTGTTATTTTTATAGCATGACTGATAGAAGAACATTTATCAAACAAGCCGCATTATCTGCCGGGGTTATTCCATTAATGAATAGCCCTTTGATGGGATTGACTGATGCCCATGAAGACCAATTGGATGTAAGTATTTTCTCCAAACATCTACAATTTCTAGATTATAGGTCGGTAGGAGAGATGGCCGCCAAATTGGGATTTAATGGGGTAGACTTAACTGTAAGGCCCAAAGGGCATGTGAGCCCTGAGAATGTCGCTATTGATTTACCAAGGGCAATATCGGCCATTGAATTAGGAGGTTCCAAGTGTTCCATGATTACTACGAGTATTGAAAGTGCTGACAACCAGTATGATCGCGATATTATAGCCACTGCTGCTCAACTCGGAGTTAAGCATTATCGAACCAATTGGTACCGCTACTCAGATGGCATTTCACTTCCAGATCAACTTGCCATATATCAAAATGAAATTGAAAAACTATCCATATTGAATGAAAAGGAGGGCATTATTGGCTGTTACCAAAATCATGCAGGAACGCATGTTGGCGCATCGTATTGGGAGATATATCAGCTTTTAGCGAAGGCCAACCCATTATTTTTTGGAACCCAATATGATATCAGGCATGCCATGGCTGAAGGCGGTCATTCTTGGGAAAACGGCTTAAGATTGCTCAAGGATAAAATAAAAGTTATTGTCCTTAAAGACTTTCTCTGGGGTCAAGAAGGTGGTAAATGGAAAGCCATTAATGTCCCTATTGGAAAGGGGATGGTAGATTTTGATGCTTATTTCAAATTGCTAAAGCGCTATGGCTTGAAACCTCCCGTGTCGCTCCATTTTGAATATTCACTTGGTGGAGCAGAGAAAGGACACTCTGAAATTTCAGTTGAGGAGCAGGTTGTTTTTGATGCAATGAAACGTGATCTGAAAGCCGTTCAGAAGCTTTGGAAGGAAGCTTAAGGACATCTTGTTTAAAAACCGAACATTTATAATTAGAGTGGTTTGGCTTTGAATCTTAGCATTCGAAGGATGAAAGAGTCAAAAAATAATGAGTCTCAAACACTCTAGTCCAACTAATCAAGATCATTCTTTAGGCGGCATAGATTAAGGAATGTTCATATTTAACCTCAATTATGCAACAGAGACCTATTGCATAATCGGATGATTTGAAAATCAGTCAGTTACGTATTATATGAAATACCTATTTGGTGATTTTCAAATGTCTGGACGGTCCACCGTAGCGGTTAACCCTGACAAAATGCTGGGAACGTCATTTTCGTCAATTATTCATTTTTCTAGTAAATAATCCGGGTTAAAGCTCTCTGGAAATAGATAGGGATTTATCTCCCATACGATAGGAAGGAAAAAGTATGTGGCTATCGTAATGAGTAGTATTGAGAATATATTCATGAAAATACCAGATCTCACCATGTCAGGGATTCTCAAATATCCTGAACCAAAGACCACAGCGTTTGGAGGTGTCGCGACTGGCAGCATAAAGGCACATGATGCAGCAAAAGTTGCAGAAACCATAATCATGTAGGGGTGAAGGTCGAATGCTAAGGCCATGGGAGCCAATACAGGAAGAAGCATAGCCGTGGTGGCAAGATTAGAGGTTATTTCCGTAAGAAAATTCACTGATGCTACTAGAATAAGTATCAAGAAAATAAGAGAAAGCCCTTGTAGTTGAGTGAGATTTCCGGCAATCCAGGCTGCTAAGCCTGTATCTCCAAATCCTTTTGCTAGAGCCATTCCTCCTCCGAAGAGTAAAACAATATCCCAAGGTAGTTTCAGACAGTCGTCCCAAGTAATAATGCTCTTTCCACGATTTTTTGTAGGCAATACGAATAACAGCAATCCAGCTGACATGGCAATGATGGTGTCATCAAGAGTAGGTACAATATTTTGAAGTAAAGACCGAGTTATCCATAGTAGCGCAGTGATCGAAAATACCCAAATGACTGTTTTTTCTTCACGGGATACTTTTCCGAGCTTTTTGAGCAAAGACTTAATCTCCTCCATACCTCCAGGAAACTCCACTGAGGAAAAATTATAGGCCCAAGTTGTGAGATACTTCCAGCAAACCAATAGAAGAATAATAGATATAGGTAAACCGAAAATGAACCAATCTAAAAAGCTGATTTTGACACCATAGGTTTGCTCCAAAACCCCAGCCAGGACCAGATTAGGAGGTGTCCCTATCAAAGTAGCTAAGCCACCAATTGATGCACTGTAAGCAATAGAAAGCATAAGGGCTTTCCCAATATCTTCTCGATTAGCAATTTTTTCATTGTGGATAAACTGAGAGGCAACAGCCATTGCAATAGGTAGCATCATAATGGATGTAGCAGTGTTAGAAATCCACATCGACAAGAATGCCGTGGCAACCATAAAACCCAAGATAATGCGGACAAGATTTGATCCTATGACTCGCACAATGTTCAAAGCTATTCTTCTGTGGAGGTTATATTTTTCTATTGCAATCGCTATGAGAAAGCCTCCTAGATAAAGGAATATGTATTTATGCCCGAATGAAGAAGTGGTAGTTCCCAAATCCAGGGCTCCGGTTAACGGGAAGAGGATAATTGGGAGTAATGCCGTAGCGGCGATTGGAATAGCTTCGGTAATCCACCAAATGGCAATCCAAGAGGTAATGGCTAGCACTTGGAAGGCCGGATCAGTCATGGAATCAGGCTTGCCAATTAGTTGGAATATTAAAAACGATGCAGGCCCAAATATAAGTGCCAATTTCTTTTTAGTACGATTCATTTGGTTGGGTAGTTGAAATCAAATGTGTCCACAAGATTTTGTGAAAAATTGTTCTCCTGTTGATTCACAGAAAAAAGATAGAGTAAGTCTACCCATTATAATAGTTTTTATCATAAACCTGACACCTTGCAATGCAAGAAGACCTGTTTAACTTTAGGAATTACAGATTCAACTTCTGTAGAATCAAACAACCCAATAAGTTTTGTTTTGAAGCGATTCAATGAGA
>CAYGPP010000192.1:0-5350 GCA_964351885.1 uncultured Marinoscillum sp. | reverse complement strand
ACACGCTCCCACTTGATCTCCGAAATATGAAGTAAACCATCCTTACCCGGAAGTATTTCTACGAAAGCACCGAAAGGCATGATTGCTTTTACTTTACCTTCATATACTTCACCTACTTCAGGTTGCTGTACGATTGCTTTGATACGTGACATGGCATTGTCAAGTGCCGTTTTATCCGCTGCAAAAACGCTTACCAATCCACCTTTATCTGTTTCCTCAATATTCACAGTGGCTCCTGATTCTCTCTGGATTTCCTGAATAATCTTTCCACCAGGTCCGATTACAGCACCAATCAAATCTCTATCGATAGCCAACTGTACAAGTCTTGGAGCATTCTCTTTCATGTCTTCTCTTGGACCTGAAAGCGTCTTGTTCATCTCTCCAAGAATATGAAGTCTTCCTCTATTGGCTTGAGACAATGCTTCTTTCAAAACATCATAAGACAAACCATCGATTTTGATATCCATCTGACATGCGGTGATACCGTTTTCAGTCCCTGTGACTTTAAAGTCCATGTCTCCCAAGTGATCTTCGTCACCTAGAATATCAGACAAAATTGCGTATCGACCTGTTTCGCTATCGGAAATCATTCCCATAGCAATACCTGAAACTGGATTCTTAATTTTGATACCAGCATCCATCATTGCTAATGAGCCAGCGCACACAGTTGCCATGGATGATGATCCATTAGATTCCAAAATATCAGAAACGACACGAATCGTGTAAGGATTGTCTTCAGTAGGAATCATTTGCTTCAAAGCACGCATAGCAAGATTACCATGGCCTACTTCTCTTCTTCCAGGACCTCTATTAGGTCTTACCTCACCAGTTGAAAAACCTGGGAAATTGTAGTGAAGAATAAATTTGTTGTATCCAGAGAATGTTGCTCCATCAATCATTTGCTCATCAAGCTTAGAGCCCAATGTTACAGTAGTCAAGGATTGTGTTTCACCCCTAGTAAATACAGCCGAACCATGCGCCGAAGGTAAGTAATCAACCTCACTCCAAATAGGACGGATTTGATCTAAATCCCTACCATCAAGACGTTTTTTCGTATCAAGCACACTATTTCTTACAGCATCTTTCTGTACGTCGTGGAAATATTTCTTGAATAAGAACGCGTCTAGTTCTGATTGCTCTTCTTCAGATA
The DNA here is from genome assembly GCA_964351885.1 of uncultured Marinoscillum sp. Lineage (GTDB taxonomy): Bacteria > Bacteroidota > Bacteroidia > Cytophagales > Cyclobacteriaceae > Marinoscillum. Next base: position 4,200 of record CAYGPP010000192.1, on the reverse strand, counting down.
AAGACTCTAAAAATGCATTTTTCACTAAGTCAAATGCCTCTGATCTTTCAGTTTTATTTGCACTTCCCATTTTTGCTACTTCATAACATCCATCATAACAAGCCTTTTTGACCTTAGCCAAAAGCTCCTCATCGGACGCCTCATGACTAAATTCTCTTTTTGGACCAACTACTCCTGCGTCTTTGGCTAAAGCCAATTGTGCATTACATTGATCCTTTATTGATTCGTGAGCTACTTTGATTGCCTCAAGCATTTCTTCTTCAGAAACCTCTTTTGACTCTCCCTCTACCATCATGATGTTGTCTAGAGAACCAGCCACTATCAAGTCCAAAGATGCTTCCGCCATTTGGGTGGCAGTAGGATTTACAATATAGTCATCGCCTAATTTGATCACTCTAGTTTCAGATATTGGACCATCAAATGGAATGTCCGATACCGAAAGTGCAGCGGATGCTGCTAAAGCTGCCAATGCGTCTGGCATTACTTCTGGATCAGAGGAAATCAACGAAATCATTACCTGAGTATCTGCATGATAGTCAGATGGGAAAAGTGGACGCAGTGCCCTATCGACTAAGCGACAAATCAATACTTCGTAATCAGAAAGACGGCCTTCTCTTTTGAGAAAACCACCAGGGATTTTTCCTGCAGAAGCAAATTTCTCTTGATAATCTACAGATAAAGGAAGAAAGTCCACACCCTCTTTTGCTGTTTTACTTGAAACTACTGTGGCAAGCAACATTGCTTTGCCCATTCTTACGACTACAGATCCGTCTGCTTGTTTTGCTAATTGTCCTGTTTCGATAGAAATTTCTCTACCATCTGCCAAAGACAGCTTTTGTACCTTTAATTCAGGCTTCATAAATATATGGATTAAGTGTTTTCGGAGCCTCATCTTTACTGTTTTCACTCAGGCGCCGAATAATAAAAAAAGGGAACTCCGATAGGAATTCCCTGTGTAATGCTTTGCTTAGATTATTTACGAATATTCAACTCCGCAATGATACTTCTGTATCTCTCAATATCTATTTTGTAAAGATAATCGAGCAATCTTCTCCTCTTACCTACTAGTCTTAAAAGACCAAGTCTTGTAGAGTGATCTTGCTTGTTTAGCTTCAGATGCTCAGTGAGGTGATTGATTCTGTGGGTAAAAAGAGCAATTTGACCTTCTGATGATCCCGTATCCTCTTTCCCTTTACCGTGTTTGCTGAAGAATTCTTCTTTAATTTCCTTCGTTAAGTACATTCTATGTTCTCTTAATTGTATTCCTTATTCAAGGCGCAAATTTATGACTCTCCTACCTTAAAAACAATATTTAGTCACTAGATTTTAAAAGCTTTGATTTTACCCTATCAATCCATACATTATAAAAGTCTGTATCAAAGAGTTTTGCATCAATTCTGGCTTGTCGTAAAAAGAATAATCCTACTGGTAACAAAGCAAAATCTGCCACCCAAACTGCCATCATTGGATCCATTACCCCTTCTTTTGCGGACTTTTCACAGATAATTCCGATAATATAATAAATGAGGAAAAATACAATTGCCACGATAACCGGAACCCCTAACCCGCCTTTTTTAATAATTGATCCCAATGGTGCTCCAATCAAAAACATGACGATGCACGCAAACGCTTGGCTATATTTTTTCCATTTCTCAATGGTAAACTTCCGTAAATCGCGTTCAAGGTTGTTCACTCTTGATGTAACGGAAGCCAAATTAATTTTAACATTCTGTGCCCGATTTCTTGCGGTCTGAAGAATGTCATCTCGACGTTTCATCTGCAAACCATCCAAATAGGTCCAACTCATGGTATCTAGAAGCGGACGATTTTTTGCCAGCAATGCAATTGAATCTAGGATAGAATCAGATTCATTTTCATCTAAAAAAACGAGTTCTTTCTTTAATTTCACATCCAATATTTTCTTTTTTGAAAGACCCATTTGCGTTTCCTTTTTATTGATTGTCGTATCGGATTGTATTTCCTGATTAATCAAACTTAACCAACCTATGCTAAGTGGAAGCATTGAAGCAGACACTTCGTTTATAGTATCCGCAGCATTCATACCTTTCTCCTTTTTTGATGTTCTGATTGGCACTTCAATCCCCGGGTTCAAGCTATCAAGGTGATAGGAAAAGTAGCCCTTAGCGTTGTTGTAAAAATTACTCTTTGCGTAGACTATTGAATACGCCAATGAATCCATATCATCATTTAATTCGGAGATATTCTTCATTTGTCGGTTGTTCTGAAAAAGCTCCTCCTTAGTCCTCTTCAAATCAAACGAGGATAGGTTAAAAACCATATCCATTCGCTTAAATTTCGTTCTGTAAAACTGATCCACAGCGGATCTTGCCTTTGGTTCTTCAGCGTAATAGTTCCCTTCATAAAGCTCAAGTTTGAGGTATTTATCATCATACATCATGAACATTCTGCTGGAGTCTGCCAAGATCACACGATTATTACCCACACCTGACGTATGATCGTAAATAAGCACATTTTTCAGGGTTTTATTGTCACCCAATTTCTCTTGTACTTTTATACTATAGTCAGGAATTCCATTGTAGAAAACTCCCTCCTTAATATCCAAAGCTGGTTTTTTGTGTTTTATATCATAAAGTAAACTGTATGCCTTTAGATTGGCTGCAGGCACAACGTAGTTGTTGAAATTAAAAGCCGCAACAGTGAGCAAAACGACAAAGAAAAAAATTGGCCTAAGGGCTCGAACTAAGGAAATACCCGCACTCTTAATAGCTGTGAGTTCAAAGTTCTCTCCTAGATTACCAAAAGTCATCAACGAGGACACTAAAACACCAAGTGGCAAAGCCACTTGGAGCATATTTAGACTAAAGTAAAAGATCAGTTCTCCAAATACCTCAAGCCCAAGGTCCTTACCTACGAAATCATCGAAATATTTCATCATGTATTGGATTAACAATACAAAGGTTGCTACCAGAGTGGTCAACACAAATGGGCCTATAAAAGACTTAATGATGAGTATATCGAGCTTACGCATTCTTGCCGCAAATATGAATAAGAAATATTTAAGAGGAATACGCTAAAAGGCGACTGGTATTTTATCCTCCAACGATTTCTTTCAATTCACTGATGAGGCTACCGTAGAGATCATCTGCTTCATCGTGATCGATATCGCTATAATCAGTAACTCTAATAAATACTTCTTGAGTAAGTTCGTTCATTTCTAACTTGAACTCTAAGTAATTCGGATCATCGTCCTCCTGATCGATGAAATCAAATTTCACATGAGAGTTTGTTCGGATGGAAGACATTTTAGCCTTATTCTCCTCACCGTCCCAAAAGAAAGTGAACACTTTATCTTCATCAATATTCACATCATCGGCAAACCATTGAGCTAACCCTGACGGAGTACTCATATATGGAAATAACATTCTCTTGGATGCGTTGATTGGATATTCTCCTACAAATTTTTCTTTGGACATGGATTGTAATTTTCGATAAGGTAAAAAAAAAATTGAAATCGGCGATATGCTATGATAAAAAAGAAAAAAAATTACATTTGCGTTCCATTTCAAGGCGGGGTAGCTCAGATGGTTAGAGCGCAGGATTCATAACCCTGAGGTCGGCAGTTCGATTCTGCTTCCCGCTACCAATAGTACCAAAGCCTTTAAGAGATTTCTCCTAAAGGCTTTTTTATTTAGGTAAAACAGCAAAAGTCTTCCTGCCAAGTGTTATATACCTGCTTAGTCTATCTATTCATTTAGTTAATTATGAAAACTATTCTTAATCGATTATACAATTAAGAGCTACTTATTACTGTTTAACTCCTTAAACCTCGTGTTGAAAGGCAAACTATAAACATCTAGACATCAAATTTATTAATGCATTAATATTCATTAATACTTTTTAATAATCCTTACAAATTGACCTCTGGTTTTGCCAATATCATTGTAGGGTTGAAAAAGTACATATATACCAAGCTGTATTTTGTTGGTTGTTTGCTCATTTTGAGTAGTGCAGCTAGTGGACAAGACCTTGAGAGTTTAAAAGACTCGCTTAGGGTAGATGGTGATGTTAGTCTTAGAAATGTTTTCTACACCATGTCAGGTATAGAAAATAGAAGGTCGCCGTTTAGCTATGTACTAAGTTCTAATATATCAATATCTAAAGGAGATTTTAGCCTACCTTTTTCATTTACTTACAGTGAGCAAGACCGAGGCTTTAGCC
>CAYGPP010000191.1:0-5382 GCA_964351885.1 uncultured Marinoscillum sp. | reverse complement strand
AACATCAGTTAGAGGTAATGCTCCAACAGGAGGTATTAACGCTGATTTTTTTCATTTGAGTAAAAATCGTTTTTGCTTCCTAATAATTAGTGGTTAAAATCAACTTTTTATTTCTGGACGATGTTGTGGTAGCCTATCTGATTTAATCGGTAGTTTAATATTGTCTAATAATGAATGCGATGCTAGCTATGGGGACTCGATGTGGTATTTAGTGAAGGCGTAGGTGCTTTGGAAAATAATTTGCACTAGTCTTCTTTAGATTTTGAAAACCTTAAATCGATCAAAATTGATGGTAAACGCGGGAATTCAATTCTTTCAGCCTACGATTTAAATAGACTTATCGAAAGATATAATGTTATTTATGAGAAATTGAGTTTCAAGGAGTATAGTTTTTTAGAATTGACAAAGATTCTAATCCAAAGAATCAGCATACTGTTTCAGGTACTTTTCAGCCTGAATACTCAGCCCATATTCTTCTTGTGATTGAATTGCGATATTGCGCCTATGGAATGGCTGGGATAAACTACTATTAATAGTCTCTGCTAGTCCTTCCTTAGAGATATCAAATGAGACCATTCCATTCACTTCATTTATGATCGCTTCACACCCTCCAATGTCAAAACCTACAACCGGGGTTCCACAGCATAAGGATTCGATGATGGTGTTCGGAAAATTATCCTCCATTGAAGGGATGACAAATAGATCTGCAGCAGAATAAATCAAGGAAAGCTGATCAAGATTATCAACATATCCGAAGTGCTTAAATTCCAAAGATTCATTGGGAAGTGTTATCTGTCCGGACCCTACTATCATAAGAAAGATGTTATTCGGATCTAATAGTTTCAATGATTCAAGGAAAATGGAGAGTCCCTTTCGCTTGTCATTCAGATTATCAGCAATAAAAAGGATGACTTTCTTTTGAGTAAATATTTTCAATGTTTTTCTAGCAATTGAGCTTTCTTTATATTGAAAGTAATTGTGATTTACAACATAAGGGATATGATAGTGAGGTAGCGTAATGAAAGGTTGGGAGGCCTTTGATACTTCCATAAGCCATTTTGATGGAGAAACAATAGTTACTTTGGATTTGATATTCTGTATTGATTTTACTTTGATTCTAATGTTTTGAGCGATCAGTCTTTCCATAGCTAGTTCCTGAAGGCTTTTGTAGTGGAACCCACCACTAAAGGGATGCATATCGTGAAGAGTCCAGAAAACCGGTTTATTTACATGACTAAAGAAAGTAGGGAAGTCTAGAAATCCACTAGTCCAATGCAGGTTGATCACATCTGCTTGCTTGACATCTGGGTGTCTGAGTACGTTGTAAGGGCTTCTTGCAAAAGAAAATATTGAATTGAATTCTGCCGTTTTTTTTCTTTTTTTGAAACTGAATATTCGTGAACTTATGCTATCTCTGATTTGCTCTATGATGTTTCTGTTTTCCAGAAAAGAGCTTGTTTCGGATAATTTTCTGTATTTGTAAAGAACGAGCATCTTACTTTCAACTCCTAGCCCTTGGAGTCCAAGATGTAAATTATAAGCAGCTTGAAAAGCGCCTCCTGTGTCACTAGTACATACATGAAGAACTTTCATTCTCTGATAGCGTGAATGTTGAGTTGAAAGTCCATTCCCATATAACCTTGATTGGTAGCTGAAATAAACGGATTATTTCGACTCACTCCTGGACTTGAAATATAATATCTAAAGCCAGTGGATTCTAATATACCCAATAGCTCAGCAAGATTTTGGTCATGGTTGATGAACGAATGAAACTCAATAAATAATCTTTTTACTAAATGTAGTTTATGTTTCGCTTCTTTTAGGACCTCTAATTCTGCGCCTTCAATATCTATTTTTATCAAATCAGTATTTTCAGTAATCAGATCGGAGAGTAAAATTGCTTTAATCTGCTTATTACCATCATTTGGATTGACCTTGCCTGAATCCGCACCACTATTATCAAATGAAATAAGGCCAGAGGTTTTCCAAAGCGCAGCTTGAATGACTTGAACATTTTTAAGTGAGGCTGATTTTATATTTGATTCTAAATGACCGATGATCTCTTCATCAGCCTCAATGGCAATGACTTTTGCATTTTGGTGTTGCATCTTAAATCGGAGGGTGGCAAGACCGATATTAGCCCCAGCGTCAATTATTCTTGGTGATTCTTTTGAAGACTCAAAGTCATAAACCTTTTGTTCAAAAATTTCTAGATAGTTGAATAAAAATGAGGCTGAATCATTGAAAGAAATTTCAAAATTCAATAAAGTACTTTTTGAGGGAATATACCTTGGAAAGTTTTTCAACCTTTTTATCTCTAGATTTCGATCTCTCTCTTTAGCTGATAAGGTGCTTTTTACAAATTCTTTTGCTTCTTTAGATAATAATGAAGCAAAGAATGATCTGGAATATTTTGTCTTGTTTACTGAATAATACTGTTTCATCAGCTTGCGTACAACAGATGATTCAGTGATATTAATTCGCTCTACCTTTACAGATTTTGCCAAAGGGTCATTTTCAAATGATTCATCAATACTAGAGTTTATTCCAGAACCATCATGACCAATATTTTTGGTTAATGATTTTCCAGGATGTAAACTGAACCCGTCATTATTAAAAATAGTTGCATACCATTTTACGGCCCACGTGTTTAATGTTTTCACATGATTAGCTACCAATTGTTGATGAAAATTGTAACTGTTTTCTATGTTGAATCTATAGACTTCTTGTTCATTTTTGAAATGAGAAAGTAATATGGCCGTATCTGGTTCGTATTTATTCCATGAATTTTTCCATGTACCCCATCCCCAGCAAGAGGCTGTATTGTAAAAAAATGTCTCGGGCAGTTTCTTTTTCAATGGAAACATGTACCCAGAAATATGCATCACCTCTTGATCATCTCTGTATAAATCAAGGGCGTTGTTCATGAACTCAAGAAAACCAGGAGAAGTTATTATATCATCTTCTAATACTATAATGTCATCGTGTTTTTCCAAAACATAGTTAATTCCCGAGATTATATTTTTTGCTAAGCCAAAATTCGTAGATCGCTCAATGATAATGGGTCTGACGTGCCATGGAGAAGATTTTATGATAATTCGAACTTCTTGAACTAATCTTTTATTTTCTTCATTTCCAACATTGGCTTGATCAGAGAAAATATAAATTTGAGTCTGTTCAATAAGCTTATTTAACAGTAATGCTTGAATTACTTCTTTTGTGTGTTTAGGTCTATTGAAAACAAATAAAGCTAGTGGAGATAATTGCATATTTTTACTAAAAAATATTAATATCCATTGAGGTTATTTTGCGTATTTATTTTTTGCCTAGTTAACAGTTTCTTGTTTGGTCAATCCGTATCAGCTGCTTTTGATCCACTAGAAGAGGTCTGTAAAAGTGGCAACATTTCCTTTAATAACCAATCAGTAAATGGCACGAGTTATCGTTGGGATTTTTGTTTGGAAGATTTTGAGGATTTACCATCCATCACGGAGAGTTTAGGGACTATATCAGGATCTAGTTCACCAGAGGGGATAGAGTTGGTTTATTGGTTGGATAATTGGTATGGATTTGTATCTAGTAGAGACAATGGCAATTTATATCGCTTGGACTATGGGTCTGATTTATCGAGCACACCGACAGTTAGTGAAGTAGTGGTTAGTGGATCGGTGATTCCTAATGCCAAGGATATACGTTTGGTATTTGAAGAAGGTAATTGGTATGGATTGTTGTCGAGTACTTCATCGAATAGACTTTACCGATTGAGTTTTGGTTCTTCCTTGGTCAATGGCGCATTAGCAGAAGACTTAGGAGTCCTTGGAATTTGGAACAGCCTTCGTGGGATCGATTTAGCAGTATCAGGCTCAGATGTCATTGTGATGGTCTCGGGATTTGGGAGCAGGAGTTTGACCTTAGTAAGATTTCCTGGAGGGATAGTTAATGATCCTGATCCAGAAGCAGATATTCTAGAAGTGAGTGATGTGAGTTTAGTTTCTGGTCCGATGGGGATTAGTTTATTGGAGACAGAGATAGGCTGGTATGGTTTGGTGGCTTCATTTTCTAACAACAAGTTGCTAAAGCTGTCCTTTGGTACAGAGTTATTTTCAGATCCAGAAGTAAGTGAGGTGATCACAGGTTCGAGCTTGTCATCTCCCACATCGGTATCCTTACAGCGAGAAGGATTTAATTATTATGGACTGGTGATGGGGCGTAATAATGGTTTACGAGCTATAGACTTTGGCAATACACTTACTGGCACAAGTATAACAGAAGAGTTGTCCATTGGCACCTTGGGAGAGTTGAGTAATGTGTTTGCCTTTAGGTTAAAGAAAGATGGATCAGATTGGAAAGGCTTGTCGGTATCAGCAACGAGTAAGGTTAGTTACTTATCGTTTTCAGAGGTTTCGTGTGATTATGTGTCGGAAGCTTCATCGATACAATTTAAGCCCACCAATATCAGCTATGAAAGCGCCGGCACTTATCCCATAGAGTTAACGGCCTATCATCCAAATGGCAATAGTGAAGTTTATCTAGGGAGTGTCACTGTAACCGATGACCAAGCCCCAGACATCAGTTTTAGCACGGATAATAGCTGCATCTCCACACTGAGTCAGTTCACGAGTATCAACACTACAGGAGACATCACGAGTTACAGTTGGGACTTTGATGGAGATGGAACAGAAGACAGTACAGATGCCAACCCTAGTTATCAGTATCAAAACACGGGGAGTTATGCAGCCAAGCTTACGGTAGCGAATGGAAGTTGCACGAACACTTATATCGATACGGTTAAGATTTACAATGCCCCAGAAGCAGACTTCACTTTACCCGCGGGCAATCTGTGTACCCAAACTCCAATCAGTTTCACGAACAATAGCGTTTATGATCAAGGCTCACCAGTTACTTTTAGTTGGGATTTTGATGGAGATGGAATAGAGGATAGCAATGAAGCATCTCCTATCTACATCTACTCAACTTCTGGCAATTATAATGTTAGATTGATTGTCGACTTACCTCAGAGTTGTAAAGATACACTGACCCAACAAGCGGTTATTGGAGAAGGTTTTGATATTGATTTTACTTGGGCGAATAACTGTTTTGGCGAGGAGATTCAGTTCACGAATTTGGCGGTTGATGATGCGGGATATAGCTACAGTTGGGACTTTGGCGATGAAGTAGGCGTGAGTAGCGTTCGCAATCCTACTTATGCGTATTCAACGCCGGGGCTTCACCTTGTTGAATTGATTGTTGATAATGGCACTTGTGCGATTCCTTTTTTAAGGACTGTAGTGGTGAATGCAGATCCATTGGTAAGCGCAGAGATTGGGAATGGTGTGCAGAATGTACCTACCCGTTTTACAGGAATAGACCTGACCTTATCAG
>CAYGPP010000190.1:0-5391 GCA_964351885.1 uncultured Marinoscillum sp. | reverse complement strand
TCTTTAATGAAACCATATCCTTTGGAATCATTGAAGAACTTTACTTTTCCAGTACTCATTGTAATAAATATAAATTGTTAAAAACTGCCCCAAATGTAAACATTAATTATTGGAGATTACAAAATGTGGAACAATGTTTGGTTAAGGCTATATGAACCAAACATTACCATCATGAAAGCCATCTCGAAAATCGCAGCATTAGGATTAATTATTTTGCTTAGCTCGTGTTACTCCGAAACAGCCATCGGACCACAGGGGCCCGTCGGACCTCAAGGACCAGTTGGACCACAGGGAGCTTCCTCAGATAACGCTTTTGTGTTCGAATGGACGGACGTTAATTTTACCGCACCCGATTATGAAGTGATTTTACCATATCCGGATAATTTTGAGGGCTTTGATTCGGATGTGGCCATCGTATACTTATTGTGGGATACGTATACCAATGCTAATAATGAAATAGTAGAAGTATGGAGGCAGCTTTCGCAAACAGTGATTTCTGAACAGGGGATATTGATATACAATTTCGATTATTCGAAATATGATGCGAGACTATTTTTGGATGCTGAGTTTCCAAGAGCTGACCTTACTGCCAATGCTACTGACGCTTGGATTGCAAGAGTGGTAGTGGTTCCTGGAGAATTCTGGAATTCTGGTAGAGCGGATTTTTCAAAGTATTCCGAAGTAGCTAAAGCCTTGGATTTACCGGAATTGGGTAATACTCATCAGGCAAAGAGGAGATTTTAAAGAAACCTTGATCACATATAAAAAAGTCATTGGCTAACGTCATTGTACTAAGCAAAGTAATCCTTATGAGACTGCCTGGAGCATTTCGAGGGATTACTTTATTTGTATAAATGATATTCAGCAAAATCTCTTTAATGAGGTTCTAATCATTTCAGTTTTTCGAACCAGTCAGGATCTTCTTCCATGTCAGAAATAGCCAAGAGCTCCCCAATCTGAGGCATAGCGAAATCAACTTTTTGCTGTTTACAGGCTTCAATAAAGCGCTCAGCTGGTTCTTTCCAAGTATGTAGCGCAAGTGCAAAACCAGCCCAATGAACAGGCATAACACGATTAGCCAATCCATCTAATGATGCCTGAGCAGCTTCTTCTGGATACATGTGAATCTGATGCCAGAGCTCATTGTACTGACCGCATTCCATGAAAGCAAAATCAAATGGGCCTAGCTTTTTTCCTATTTCTACAAAATGTTCACCATAACCTCCATCTCCGCTAAACCAGATGTTTTCTTTTTCAGTTTTGAAAGCCCAACCGCCCCACATTGATTTCGTCCTATCTGTAATTCCTCGACCAGAAAAATGTCTTGTGGGTGTATAGGTGATTTTAATATTGCTGAATAATTGCTCATCCCACCAGTCAAACTCGGAGATCAACTCATTGGGAATCCTCCAAGCTTCTAAATGCCTACCTACGCCCAACCCAACAAAATACTGTTTGACTTTTCCCTTGAGCCTTTCAATACTTGCAAGATCTAAGTGATCGTAGTGATCGTGAGTCATGATGAGCAAATCAATCTCAGGAAAATCATATATAAGATCTAGAGTGTTTTCACTAAATCGCTTGGAAGCGAACGGTGCTATTGGTGCGGCATCTGGCCCAAGCATAGGGTCGATGAGGATCGTTTTTTCATTCAATCTTAGTAAGATCACCGAATGACCGTACCAGATAAACTTAGCTTCCTCAGAAGGAGCGAGGAAAGCTTCTTTGTCAAAAGGGATGATGGGAATGGGTTGCTTTGGCTCCCTTCCTTTTTTGTCAAAGAGCTGTTCATAGAGGAGTCCCGGCATTTCCTTTATACCAATATCCATTGAAGTCTCTGCGAGGTTTTGAAACTTTTTATCCTCCCAGTTTTCTGACTTCTGATAAGTTTCTAAATGAGTCTTATTGATTTTACCCCCAAATTGTTTGAAGAATTTTGCCATGAATGCGGTTTGTTATTGAGCTAATTGGATAATGTCTTTGGGGTGGAGGACCTTTTTTTCAAAACCATTCAATGTTCCATTTATCATCGCAATACCCATTTGTGTGGTATTTACAATAGAGTTTGGCGCGAGGACTTTCATGAATTTAATCGCCCACAAAAAATAGTCATACATGAACTGATACAATTTCGTTTTCGATTTGATTCCGCGCAGAGGAATGATCGCTCCTGGACGAAACATGAAAACTTGATCAAATCCAAGATTAAGTAAATCATTCTCCGTTTTCCCTTTTACTCTTGCCCACATGATTCTGCCACTTTCTGTTGAATCAGTTCCTTCTCCGGATACATAGGTACAAGTCACATTTTTATTGACCGCTAAGACGGATTTTGCGAGTGCCAAAGTATAAGAGTAAGTCATTTCAAAATACTTTTCTTCACTCAACCCAGCAGCACTTACGCCCATGCAGAGGTAACATGCATTATAGTCGTCAAGTTGATTTTCTACTGAGGTAAAGTCCGAGAAATCAGAATGGACGAGCTCTTTCAATTTTGGATGGCTCAAGCCCAAACTACTGCGTCCTATGGTCAGTACCTCAGTGACAGAGTCGTGATCTAAGCATTCCAAAAGGACACCTTTACCCACCATACCTGTCGCTCCTGTGATTATTACTTTCATTTGATTAATATCTAGTTTGGAGATTTGGAAAGCTATTGGAAGTTACCTTTTATCCTTCAATCCGCCAGGAGTAATGTAGGTTGCAATTAATGCAACAATACTTTTATCTATTTAGCTACCTAACTTTCAGTTGCTGATCAAGATATATGCATTAAGAGAAGTCGCAATCAACAACCAGATGAGATAGGGAATGATTAGTATTGATTTGGACTTTATGAAATTCCAGTATTTGAATAGAAAAACGGTGACCAATACAGTAAGCCCCGTGATTAGTATTAGTGCAAGGCTGACTTTGTGATAATAGAAAAAAGCAGGATTCCAGCTAATATTAAGTACCCATTGAACAAGGTAAAGAGCTGCCAGTGTGCTTCTGTTCACGGTGGATTTCCATAAGAAGGCCATATACAACGAGAAGCAAATCATAATAAGCGTCCATGCCGCTCCGAATACCCAGCCCGGTGGAGTCCAAGGCGCCTTTTCCAAAAGATTATACCAATCTGATGAGACACCATCCGACGTATAAAGACCACCAATAGCAAGTGCTCCGAAATTGAGGATAAGAAAAACGATCGTTCTGATTATCATAACTTAAATTATAACAGCCATAGATGATGAATGTTTGTGAGGACACTCCTGATCACTTGAGCGGATTAATCTTTAGACTATCACTTGACTTTAGACTTTAAGATGTAAGACTAAGATACATCTTTAGAGATTGGAGGTTTGAAGTGTATCATCAGCAGATTTCTTCTTTGAGACAATAACACTGACCCAAATCACCCACCAAGCATCAAAGACGAAAGTGATTTTCTGTATGAGAGGAAGATAGTAGAATCCAATTTTCGTTTCAAAAATAAAAAAGACCACAATGCTGAGTAGGAAACATACGTATGCCAGAAGCTTTAACCCTCCTTTTGGGTATTTTTTCATTTCAATGAAAAATGGAATCAAAGCAAAAGTTCCCAAAACTCCAGTGGCTGTCACTATATGATCGTGAATCGAGGTGTACATGAAGACAAATACAGTCATAGTAAGCATGCCTACATATCTAATCAAAAGTGTGTTTCTGTTACTCCAATCAAAAATTTCCGGGAGTAGATAGAAAAAGACAATCATTGTGACACTCAGTATTAGATGTGATATTGTTGCGAGACTTCTCGCAGGGTTTGAAACCCCACGCTCAGTGATTGGGTTCATCACATCGCACAAAAAATTATGAAAGAAGCTATAATTAGTCAGTTCCGCTATGTTTTGCGAACCCCCCGGATAATCAAGTGCTGCAAAGGTGAATACCACCAAATAGGCAGCCATTCCAAAGATCGGAATGAATGGGTAGTATTGCTTGATAGCTGAAGTCATGGGTTTTTAAACTCGATGCTAAGTATTTAGTTTGGTCGTGTTAGCGAAAATGCGAAAATCTGAATCAAGAATTGCACTCTGATTGAGAAATAATAGAGAAAATGGTGCTGATCACTAGTATACTGTTTCGTAATATTCAGCTTCTGGAAACGGATCATCGTAATGGCGAAGAAGATTTTTCCATTCCAAATAAGCCTCAGGCTATCGAAAACCACGCTGATGATCTTCAACAGTTTCCCACTTTACAAGCAAGAGGTATTTGCTTCCTTGGCTCAAGCATCTGTGTAAGAAATGATTCATGTAGCCCTAATTGTTTTGAATGTATTCTGAAGCGAGTCTAAAATCAATCTCGAACTGATCGGGTTGTCCTAGTTTTACGTGGTGAGTAGCTACTTCTTGTATCATGATATCGTGGATTGATTTTAGTATTAGGAATTAATGTGGCCTGGTTAATGACGTTTAGACGTCATTTAGGGGCGACATTGAATTAGGAATCCAATATTTATTCTACCATCTGCTTTTTACCCAATCTTTCTGCTCTAATTGAGTGAGGAAAGTCCAAGCGACTATTCTTGTTGATTTATTACCAGTTCCCATAGGGATGATTACCACTTCTTTAGCTTTAAACTCCTTGAGTGCATTTTCGATTCCTTTGAGATTGGATTGCTTCGAAACGAGGGTCGAAAACCAAAGGCAATTGTTTGAGAATTTCTCACTTTCCCTAATCATATTATGAATGAACTTATGCTCACCTCCATCACAGATTAGCTCAGCACTAATGCCAGCAAAATTCAACTCAGGAGATTTCACGCTCTTGCCTGATAGGTTTTTAACTTTTCTGCGAGTCCCCTTGACAGCCTCTTCTTTGGAGGAATGGAATGGGGGGTTACAGATGGTCAGATCTATTTTCTCTTCTTTGCCAATGAGTCCGTGAAAAGCATCAGCTGGCTTGCTCTGCATGCGAAACTCAATTTTACCTTTCAATGATTGATTGGAGTTGGCAATATTTTTAGCTGATTTCATCGAGCGAGTGTCGACTTCCGAACCAATAAAATTCCAGTTGTACTCCATCACTCCTATAATGGGGTAGATGCAACTTGCTCCAACACCTATGTCCAAGCATGTGATCTTGTCACCAACGGGAAGTTCATTGCCATTATTTTTCTTTAGCACATCCGCCATGTAATGAATGTAATCTGACCTTCCTGGGATAGGAGGTGTCAAATTTTCATTTGGGAAATCCCAGAAGTCAATATCATAGGCTTCAAGCAGAAGCGCCTTATTCAATGCTTTTACGCTCTTGGGATTTGAGAAATCAATTGAAGGAAGTCCATACTTGTTGGAGATTGCAAATTCACTGAGCGCTGGATAGAATGACTGAAGCGAATCCAAATAATAGCCAATTCAATGT
>CAYGPP010000189.1:4700-5522 GCA_964351885.1 uncultured Marinoscillum sp. | reverse complement strand
GACTGGACAGATAAATGTAGAACTCAAAAAACCTCAGTTCAGTGAGAAGTTCTTTTTGAATGGATATGTTAACTCATTTGGGCGAAGTGAATTAAACGCTAACACAGCAGTGAATCTGTCTGAGAAATGGTCTACTATTTTGCTCCTCCATGGAAACTATTTGAATAATGAAATTGATCGTAATGATGACGGATTCATGGATTTACCAAAATCTCAACAAATAAACTTCTTGAATAGGTATCAATACAGTGGCGCCAGAATGCAAAGTCAAATCGGATTCAACATCCTATCAGAAAATAAAGCTGGTGGACAGACAGGAGTTGACTTTGATACCAACAATATTTTGTCATCAAGATACGCATTCATTCACAACTCCAGTAAAGCAGAATTATTCGGGAAAATAGGTTTACTATTCCCAAGTACTCCGTATAAAGGTTGGGGATTTATATATTCAGTTGCGCTACAGGAACATGAAATGAGCTTTGGGAGAAGTACATACCTGGGTGAAGAAAAAACTATCTACACTAACTTAATCCACCAGAATATTCTCGGTAACACTTTCCATCAATACAAGATTGGAGGAAGCCTAATGATCGATTTGTTTGACGAATCATTTGAAGACTCTACTTTCACCAGAAATGAAATAGTTCCGGGCGCATTTCTGGAGTACTCATATATTCCAAACGAGAACATGACGCTCGTGCTTGGAAGTAGGATAGATTTTCATAATCTCTATGGATTATATCAGTCACCACGAATCCACTTTAGATACAAATTATCTGATAACAACACGATGAGACTCGCGGCAGGAAAAGGGTATAG
>CAYGPP010000189.1:0-4690 GCA_964351885.1 uncultured Marinoscillum sp. | reverse complement strand
GAACGGCAAATATCATTGTAGAAAATGGAGCATCATTGGTGTCATCTAGAGCATTAATAATCCAAGAAGATCTAGAGCCTGAGGTTTCATGGAATATGGGAGGAAGTATTGTACAGGAAATTCCTTTGAATGATCGTAAAATCAGTTTAATTGCTGATTATTTCTTTACACACTTCATCAATCAGGTTATAGCAGATAGAGACGCCAGTAGTTCTCAAATCAGATTTTATAATTTAGATGGGAGATCCTATGCTGAGAGTTTTCAGTTGGAGGCCAGCTATAAATTCACACAAAATATATCCTCCAAAATAGCATATAAGCACTATGATGTCAGCGCTACTATTGATGGCGAATTACAATCGGTACCTTTTATTTCCAAAAACAGGTTCTTCTTGAATACGGGATATTCATCGAAATATGAAAAATGGACAAGCGATTTAACACTACAATGGTATAGTAAGCAACGCCTTCCAGATGTATCCAACTTGCCGGAAAATTTAAGACTCAGTGAATTCTCACCTGATTTCTTTATGCTGAACGCTCAAGTCACAAGAAATTTCAGGAATTCAAGCATTTATATTGGTGCAGAAAACCTCCTTGACTTCAGACAGAATAATCCGATAATTGATCCTGAGAACCCTTTTGGTGATAATTTTGATGCCTCTATGAGTTGGGGACCCATTGCTGGTAGAATGATATACGCTGGGTTCAGATATACCATAAACTAAAACACACGATATGATGAACATGAAAATAATAACGCTGATCTTCCTACTTTCAAGTATTCAGACAATTGCACAAACAGAGGGTAAAGTCGAGATAAAGACCTCAGCTATTTGCGAAATGTGTCAGTATACTATCGAAAAAGACATGGCCTTTGAGAAAGGAGTAAAATCCGCTCTACTCGATCTGGACACCAAAATTTTAACGGTAGCTTTTAATGCTAAAAAAACTGACCCTTCCAAAATCAGACAAAGAATTACCCTGATTGGTTATGATGCGGATTCATTATTACGAGATGAGAAAGCACATGCTAAGCTTTCATTTTGTTGTCAATCTGATGAAAATCGAGTCCCTCTTGTCAATCACAAAGAAGGTGACGAGTAAGACTTCATAGGCACAAAAAAAGAGCCGCTCTCGCGGCTCTTATAACAATCAAACGTATGAAGAATTAACGTAAAATCTTAATAATTATCATTCTGTTCAAGATTTGGGTTTGCAATCAAATCTGAAGCCGGAATAGGAAATATATCTAGATGTGTTGGTGTAGATAGACCATCCTTTTCTCCACCTTTCCAAGGCCAGATATAGTCACCTCCACTGAACTTCCCAAAACGAACAAGATCAGTTCGTCTTGTGGCTTCCAGATAGAGCTCTCTTGCCCTTTCGTCTAGAATCCAATCTAATGTCACATCACCCAAAGCTACATTACCTGTAGCATCACCATAGGCACGTGTTCTTAGATCATTTAAGAAACCTAAAGTACCAGCAGAAAGACTTCCTGATCTCAGTTCAGTCTCCGCCAACATTAAATAAGCATCAGCAAGCCTAAACACAGGATAGTCTGTACTTACATGCTCTACCCCTGCTGCTCTTTGGCCTGTACTTGCTTCGATATTACTGAATTTAGGTACCGCATAACCTTCTGTAAATTCTCCTACATCATCTATTTCCAGTAATTGTCCTTCCGTGTAGAAAATTGCTCTACCATCCACACTCGTTCCATCAGCAGCTACATTCGGAAATTTGTTTACAAGCGCACTTGTGGTTCTATAACCACCCCAACCACTTGGAACACCAAAGTCAGCAGTAGATTCATTTGCGAATGGAATCCCATTTTTTTCGTCATCCATCATTGCTCCACCTATACCACCACGAATAATAGTAGTGGTTCCTCCCCATGTTTGAGAAAGTAAGCCATCGTGAACTATTGGGAAAATAATCTCGTCTGTTCTGAGGTGATTATCCCCCATGAATAGCTCTTCATAATTTGGAGCTAAAGAATAGACACCAGAGTTAATTACCTTTTGTAATGCAGCAATACAGTCTGCATTTTTCTCTTCACCTATATAGACCTCTGCATTTTGATAAAGCTTAGCCTGAAGCATCCAAGCAGCACCTTTATCCACTCGCCCATAATGATTCGCCTGTCCTGGCTCAAGCATATTCGGCTCTATAGTGTTCAACTCACTTTCAATGAAATTGAAGAGTGTTAAAGGATCTACTTGAGAAGGCAATGCAGACGTAATGCTTGTAAGAAGAGCAACATTCCTAAATAAATCCAACGCATGCCAATAAGAGAATGCTCGGATATATCGAACCTCATTTACAAAATTATCAATTTCTGCATTCTCGGCTACCGTTAATGAAGCAGGACGTGATTCTGCAATTCTCAGAAAATCGTTTGCTAATGATATCGTATAAAAAATGCGATAATATAAAACACGAACAAATTGATTATCTGATCCCCAAAGGTGCGAATGCAAATCTCGAATACCAGAGTCAGTCCATGCAATGATTGCTTCATCAGTGGTCAACTCTTGAGCCTTCCAATAAACTCTTAGGTAGCTTGAAAAACCTTCATCATTAATAATGCTAAGGTCTCCTCTTCCTGCAGGTCCCTGCTGTCCTGTCAAAGTGAGTGACGCATAAATTTTGGCAGCATAACCCTGATAACCTTCAAAGTTCTCAAACGCCACACCTTCAGTCAAACCATTCTTAGGTACCAGATCCAAATCGGTACAAGCACCTAGAATTAAAATTAATATTATTGAATATATCTTTTTCATAATTTCTCTTAATTGAAATTAACATTAATGCCAAATACAAAAGTTCTGGAACGTGGGTACAGATTATTGTCTATCCCATTAATCCCTGCTTCTGGATCAAGTCCATTATAACCAGTCAGAGTCAATAGGTTAGTTCCTGTGAAGTATGCCCTACTCTTAATCTTCGAGCCAAGATCGAAATTGTAAGCCAGAGTAATGTTGTCTAGTCTTAAAAACGAAGCGTTCTCAACATAATAGTCAGACAAAAGCTGCCTATCACTGAAGTCGTTCGTGAATGCCGATAAATGAATATTATTAGGTGCAAAAGCATTGTTTACACCTTCATAAGCACCATACTGTGACTCCACATTATTGTAAACATATCCTCCAATTTGACTTCTAAAAGTCATTGCTAAATCAAATTGCTTATAAGAGGCATTGGCTGTCAAACCTAAAATCACATCAGGGGCAGGATTTTCATAAGGTCTTAAATCATCCTCATTGATTCTACCATCGTCATTCTGATCTACGTAAATGTCCAAGTCGTTTTTAATGCCATCGTCATTAAAGTCAACATTATCTGAAATAGGCTTATCGCCAATCCTCCGATGTTCATAAACGAAGAATGAATTCGCAGAATGTCCTACTTTTAATATTTGAACACTTTGCCCCACATCACCAGAGATTCCTCCAGTAGTATAGCCCTGAAAATCAGGCAAATTTGAATTATCCAGTTTCAATATCTCATTTCTATTTAGCGCAGCATTGAACGTGAGATTCAATTTGGTATCAGTTCTATCAATAGCTACTGTATTCAACAAAAACTCGATTCCCTTATTTTCTAGCTCCCCTATATTGGTCACGGCTCTATCTCCTGTAAGGGTGCCTATTGGAAAAGCAATATTGAAAAGTAAATCTGTCGTCAATTTTCGATAAACATCGAACGATCCGTGAAGTCTACCATCAAATAATCCATAGTCAATTCCAGCATTCAATGACCGAGTTTCCTCCCACTTAATATCAGGATCTACCGCATTCGGTCGATAAGTAGGAATTGTGTCATTACCCAAAATATACTGTGCTCTTTCTCCACTAATCTCGTAGAGATTCACGTACAAATAATCACCTATCTCTTGATTACCGGTTACACCGTAACTCAAGCGAACGCTTAAATCAGAGAAAACTCCTTTTAAAGGATCACTAAACGACTCATCTAGTATCCTCCATTTAGCAGCTAGGGATGGGAACAAACCCCATCTATTTCTTTTTCCAAATCGTGTACTCCCATCTCTTCTTAGTGTACCAGTAAGCACATATTTATCCAGAATAGAAAAATTCGCTCTTCCCCAAAATGAAATCAGACGGTTTTCCCAGTCATTTGTAATTGGTTGCTGAAGATAGTCTGACCTACCACTAAGGTCTCCTGTAGTAAGGAAAGCTAAAGGGTCACTGATATTAAGGTTTTTATACAAAATCGTATCCGCCTCCCCTAGGGTATAATGCGTATTTACGGTTGTGGCAAAGTCTTGTTAAGAGTTACCAGCGATTAGATCGATTTTTCCAAATGATAGCTTAGTATTATAATTAACATAGGCTTCTAGCAAATTACTTGATCTAGAATCTTGATAATAACTATATCCCCCTCTCGGTCTTCCAACTTTGGCATTAGGTAGCTGACTGTTCTGACTATAACCTTCAGCGTTATCATAAGCGAAGTTCACTTTTACTGACAATCCTTCAACAAAAGGTAAATTATAGACAGCACTCGCCCCAATTAGATTTCTAAAGGTCTGACCAATATTGAAACTCTGCTCTATTTGAGCGACTGGATTGTTAGGAGCTAAAGGATTAGAAAACTCAAAAAAACCTCCAGTTGTGGTATCACCTGGTGCGTATATCGCCTGTGTTGGATCAAAAACCAA
>CAYGPP010000188.1:0-5550 GCA_964351885.1 uncultured Marinoscillum sp. | reverse complement strand
GTATTTTTCCGAGAACCTAAAAGCCAAACCAATTTTTACTCGGATGACACTAATTTTCAATTAGAAAATCTCTCGTATGACCATCAGGATTTCATTTTCCACCTCTATGGAATGGGTAATAATGGCGGATATGCAACCGATCTTATGGGAGACTTTCAGGTCGCTAGCAATATTGAAGCTACTCCTTCCTGGAGGATTTATGAGGCTTGGACTCAATTCAATATTCTGAATGATCGGGTTTCGTTATTAGCAGGGTTGTATGATCTCAATTCAGAATTTGATGTTTTAGAGCCTGGTTTACTGTTCGTCAATTCTTCATTCGGGATAGGAGCCGAATATGCTCAAACGGGTGAGAACGGGCCTTCAATATTTCCGATTTCCTCTCTTGCATTTCGAGCGAGCGCAGTGGTCAATGATCATATTCAAATGCGGATCGGTATTTTCGATGGTGTATCGGGTGATCCAACAAATCTTAAACGAAACAATATCAACTTATCTAAGAATGACGGGGCTTTGATCGCTCTTGAAACCTCGATTTTCAGCCGAGAAGCAGCTGATAATATCGGCAATGAAAACGCTCTAAGTAGGGAAGTCAAACATAAGAAGGTTGGAAGAGCGCATACTCACTACCGAAATGATAAATTGAACATTGGCGGATGGTATTATACAGCAGCGTTTGAAGAAATCGGTAGTACAGAAACCTCTCGCGGAAATTTCGGAACGTATGTTGGCTACCAGAAGTATATAGGAGATTTGTCACTTTTTGGTCGGTATGGGATTGCTAATGGACGCTTTAACCGTTTTGGATCTGCAATAACTGGAGGTTTTGCGCTTTCAGATATCAGCAAGAGTTGCGATGATCAGTTTGGAGTTGCATTCTCCTCAGGGGTTAATGGAAGGAGATATCAGGAAAGGGTAGAAGGCTATTACATCACTGAGACGGTCATTGAGGTCACCTACTCTGTGATGCCATTCGATTGGCTCAATATTCAGCCTGATCTCCAATATATTATTCATCCAAATACACGAGCAGACCTAAAGAATGCATTCGCGGTTGCACTGCTCGTTCAGATTTCTCTTTAAATATTTTCAGAAGAAGCCTTCACTTCCTTCGCTCGCTTCCGCTTGCATCTTTTCAGAGAGTTCATTTCCGAGATACCGATCGATAAGGAAATGAGCCAGATATATCAATGGCGTAAGTGCTATTGCTATGCAGAACTTGTAGATGTAATTGATGGATCCAACGGAGAGTAGTTGTGGTATGCTCCAACGACTTCCTTCTGGTGCTAACAAGTAAAAAGCAATGGTCAATACCACAAAGCTGTCCACCAACTGAGAGATCAAAGTAGAGCCAGTTGCTCTAAGCCAGATCATTTTATTGCCCGTGAGCTTCTTTAATTTTTGAAATACAAATACATCCAAAAGCTGCCCAATCAGAAATGCCACCAATGAACCAACAATGATTCCAAGACCTTGGCGAAATATTGAATTGAATGCATAGTGGATATTGAAAGGGTTTCCATCTGGATCAGTACTATTGACGTCTAACCAAAAACTAGCTGGGGCTAACAACGTCACCAGGTAAATAACAATGAAGACGTAGGAAATACATGCTGCTGCTATGTAGCTAATCTTTCTCACGCCTTTCTTCCCAAAGTATTCGTTGATGATATCAGTTGTCACAAACACCACCGGCCAAATAACAACTCCGGCCGTCAGGTTAAAATCCAAGATAAAATCACCGAATAACGAGATATTAGCTGGAGATAAACCCAATGTTTGTTCCGCTGAAAAAATCTTAATTCCAATGACCTCTGCCAAAATAGCATTGGTGAGAAAGAGGCTAGCAAGGATGATGAAGAGTGATTGACGTTTGTCTTGCATGGGTTGCAATATCAGCCGCAAATTAACTTGATACTTCTGACTTAGAAACTACGTCAATTAACTCATATTCAATACTGCTACCATCGGCAGGAGGGTTTTCTATCCGAGTCTTTTTCACCTTGAGGTCATAAATGAATCCCGACTGATAATTAAAGCCTTTGATGCTATTTTCAAAATAGAAGTAATTCCAATCGTCTGTGCCTATCATATCACCTTCTTGTATCAAAAGACAAGAGCCCTCTGCTACTCCAGTACAGGTGACCGTGTAATAGTTCACCCGCATATTCACTTCGAAGCTATTGTCATCGTTCGTTTCCTCTCCACAACTAATTAAGAGCAGTCCCATAGAAGCACTGAAGAGGAGTGATTTCAAAGTCATTTTGAGTGGCTTTTATTTTTCCGCATTCATGTAGTAACTCAAGGCCTTTGATGGACATTGGTCTATTTGATTTTTCAATTCTTGAGTAGTTCCGTTTTCAACTGCAATCCAAGGTTTCGCTTTTGGATCGTAAACTTTAGGGAGAGTGGCTACACATACGCCCGCATGAATGCATTTGGTTGGTTCCCAGACTACTGTGAGTTCGCCATTTGAGTATTCCTTTTTCATTGTTCAATAGTATTTATTCCTAGATCAAGATAGCCAACATATTCTTGGTGATCAATTATGTGAAAGTTAGTTTTTGGGTAGGCACGATTTTTCAGTAGCATTAGAGTTGTTAATTTTTTTTTGGATATCTATAAGAGACTCAGATTCAAAGTGATTTGGTGGTAATTTAGCAGCATACTTTTTTCTACTTTCACACATTAATTAGATCCATGAATAATAAATTCAGAGTCATCCACAGGTATTTAGGCTTTTTCTTGTCGGGAATCATGCTGGTATATGCCTTGAGTGGAATAACCTTAGTCTTTAGAAATACCGATTATTTGAAAAAGGAGGTACTTGTTGAAAAGGTGATCGCAAAGGAACTCTCCGATGATGAGCTTGGCAGGCAGGTTAAAATCAAAGGATTGAAAACCAATGAAGAACAAGGTGCTTGGAGAAAGTTTAAACAAGGCCAGTATAACGCTCAGACAGGTGAAGTCAGCTATGTCAAAATGGAGTTACCATATATTTTGGACAAAATGACGCATATGCATAAGGCAACTACCAGTAGTCCGCTTTTCTTTCTCAACATCTTCTTTGGATTATCATTACTCTTTTTTGTTATTTCTGCTTTTTGGATGTTTCTGCCCAGTAACAGTGTCTTTAAGAAAGGAATGTACTTTGCATTAGGAGGTATCATTCTGACTCTCATCATGCTTTTTGTCTAAATAAAAATTGCAATTATGGATAAGATTAATCCCCAAGATATCAACCCCGAAGTTTTTGATTTGTATGATCAATATGCGCACAATCAGATTGACCGAAGATCATTTGTCAAGCGTCTTTCTACCTACGCAGTAGGAGGCTTGACGGTCTCATCTTTGATGAGTTACATGATGCCAGATTATGTCAACAAGATTCAGATCAAGCAAGATGACGAAAGGTTGAAAACTCAGTATGTGACTTTCAATTCTGCAAAAGGAGGAGGAGACATTAAGGGATTACTTGCTAAGCCGATAGCCAGTAAGAAAAAGCTACCTGGAATTATTGTGGTACATGAAAATAGAGGACTCAATCCTCACATTGAAGATGTAGGAAGACGCGCAGCTCTAGAAGGTTTTGTGACGCTTGCACCGGATGCTTTGACTCCCTTGGGTGGATACCCAGGTACTGATGATGAAGGTAGGACACTACAGCGCCAGAGAGACAAAGATGAAATGCTTGAAGATTTCATAGCAGCTTATGAGTATCTGGTGAGTCATCCTGACTGCAATGGTAAAGTAGGGGTAGTCGGTTTTTGTTTTGGTGGCTGGATCTCCAATATGATGGCCGTAAGACTTCCAAACTTGGGTGCGTCAGTGCCATTTTATGGTGGACAACCGGCAACAGAACTTGTATCGGAGATCAAAGCGCCTTTGATGCTACAGTTCGCAGGACTCGATGAAAGAGTAAACGCTGGCTGGCCAGCTTATGAAGAAGAGCTAAAAAGACTGGATAAAAAATATGAAGCATTCATCTACCCTAATGTCCAACACGGCTTTCATAACGATACCACACCGAGGTATAATGAGGAGGCTGCCAAGCTTGCTTGGAGCCGAACGATAAACTTTTTCACCTCCTCATTAGTATAGTATACCTAACCATATTTTTTCTCTTGCATAATGAGGTCAATTCTTACGATCCTATCCATTTTATTCATTCATCAATTATCCCACGCTCAAAGCAACTTTAAGGTTACTGGCAAAGTGGTTGATACCGGCAACCAACCTATTGAATTTGCCACAGTGAAGGTTTTAGAACTATCTAATGATGCTGTCCTTACGGGAGCGATCACAGAATTGGATGGGTCATTTTCTATTCAGATAGACAAGGATAACTTTTATCTCGAATTTGGCTTCATTGGTTACAGCCCCAAACGAATTGATAACATAGACTTTACAACCAAGAAGATTGATCTGGGAGCAATAATACTTGCAGAAGACAGTCAAGAGCTTGATGCAGTGGTCGTCCGGGCGGAGAAGTCACAGACGGAATTCAAGCTAGATAAGCGGGTTTTCAATGTAGGGGCGGATATGACGAGTACTGGGATGAGCGCGCTCGAAGTACTCAATAACGTACCCTCTGTCAACGTCAACATCGAGGGTGAAATTAGCCTGAGAGGGAGCTCTGGTGTCCAGATTTTGATCAATGGGAAACCATCAGTGCTGGCCAGCGATGGTGGGAATGCACTGGGGACAATCACTGCCGATATGATAGAGCAGATCGAAGTGATCACCAATCCATCAGCTAAATATGATGCAGAGGGGACCGCTGGTATCATCAATATAGTAATCAAGAAAGATGATCGTAAGGGAACAAACGGATCGATCAGCTTGAATACTGGAACACCGCACAATCACAGCCTTGGATTCAGCCTTAATCGCCGAACTGAGCACTTTAACCTATTTACACAACTAGGAGTAGGTTATAGAGAATTGCCAAGGGATCAGGTAAATATCAATACTGATAAAAATACAGGTACAACCATTAGATCTAATGGCGTAGAGTATCGAAATGAAAATTTCTACAACATCATCCTAGGCGCGGACTATCATATCAATGATTACAACGTGTTGACCATCTCTGGTAATTATGCTTATGAGATTGAAGACCAGCCATCTAGCAGTACTTTTAGTTCTTATGAAAATGATCTCTTGGTGTCCAAGTGGAAACGAACTGAAGTTACTGAAGCGTACAATCCTAAGTATCAGTACGAACTGAATTACAAGAGTGAGTTTAAAGATGATCCTGAGAATCACACTTTAACATTCAGCGCGTTGGGAAATTTCTTCGGGAAGGAATTGGAGTCCGATTTCTTAGATGAGACCATTTCAGGTAATGAGGACTTGGATAGGGAACAAAAAATAGAATCGGCATTTCAAGAGGGTAGGTATACGTTCAAGCTGGATTATGCCAAGCCGATCAATGATCAATGGTCTTTGGAAACGGGAGGGCAATATCTATTCAATGATGTGAGCAATGACTTTGCGGTAAGTGAACTGGTAGGCGAGGACTGGGAATTGGATTCAGGCTTGACCAAT
>CAYGPP010000187.1:0-5646 GCA_964351885.1 uncultured Marinoscillum sp. | reverse complement strand
AGGTAATGCCGAGTTTTCACTTGCAATTGATGTAGAATCTGCGTTTGAGCTTCCTCCTGCACTTACTACTATTTTGCAGATCAAAGCGCCGATTTCTACAGTGGCTCCTTCTTCGGCAATTACTTCCAATATTCCACTTGCCTCAGCAGTAAGCTCAAAAGTTGCTTTGTCTGACTCAATCTCAGCAATCACTTCATCCAACTGAACTGAGTCACCGGTTTTCTTAGACCAATTGGAGATAGTGACCTCATTGATAGACTCACCAACTGTTGGCACTTTCATCTCTAAGATTTCTCCAGTAGGTTTTGCAGTTTCGGTAGGGATCGGAGTAGACTCTTGGTTAGCTGAAGGTTCTGCTTTCGATTCGTCTATTTCACAGAGCACGCCACCTATCTCTACGGTATCGCCTTCTTGAGCAACAATTTTCAATGCTCCAGCAGCCTCAGCTGTCACCTCAAATGTTGCCTTATCTGACTCCAACTCGCAAACGACCTCATCCATCGCTACGATATCGCCATCCTTTTTGGTCCATTGAGCAACCGTAACTTCGGTGATCGATTCACCTACTGCCGGTACTTTCATTTCTAGACTCATATTTTCTTAAATTTTGAATGCTTTACTTACAATTTCTGCTTGTTCACTTTTATGAACTTTTGAATAGCCTGTTGCTGGTGACGCCATCGGCTTACGAGCAACCAGTTCTAAATTGAGTCCGGAGACTCTTAGAAGATACCCCCATGCTCCCATGTTCTCCGGTTCCTCTTGCACCCAAACCAATTTCGGGCTTGCATACTTCTTGAGAATTTCCTCAAGCTGTTTTGTAGGGAATGGGTGAATCTGCTCTAACCTCACTACTGCTACGTCTTTTCTTTTTGTCTTTTGCTGCTCTTCTAAAAGATCAAAATACACTTTACCAGTACATAGAAGTACTTTCTTCACACTCTTGTTGGTCACATAGCTGTCGCCAATCACCTCTTGGAAGTTCCCTTTAGTAAATTCAGCCACAGGCGAAATAACCTTAGGGTGCCTCAGCAGAGACTTTGGTGTGAAAACCACACAAGGCTTTCTGAATTCCCAATAAAGCTGTCTACGAATAAGATGAAAGAAATTGGCTGGTGTAGTGACATCCGCAACTATAATATTCTCTTGAGCAGTCATTTGTAAAAACCGCTCCATACGAGCACTCGAATGCTCCGGGCCCTGACCTTCATAGCCGTGTGGCAGAAGCATTACAAGACCATTCATTCTTTGCCATTTAGTCTCAGCACTTGTGATAAATTGATCTATCATCACTTGAGCTCCATTTGCGAAATCACCAAACTGAGCTTCCCATATCACCAAAGCATTAGGTGTCGCCATGGCATAACCATATTCAAATCCCAATACCGCATATTCTGAAAGCAGAGAATTGTATATCCTGAAAGGCTCTTGCTTCTCCTGAATATGATCCAAACTGCTGTATGGTTCGTTAGTGTTGGAATCAAATAGGTAGGAATGCCTGTGTGAAAAAGTTCCTCTCTTCACGTCCTGGCCAGACATTCTCACAATATTTCCTTCGGCAAGTAAAGAGCCATATGCTAAGAGCTCTGCATCAGCCCAGTTCAAAACTTTATCTTCAAAGAAATGTGCTTTTCTCTCCTTCAATAATTTATCAATCTGTCTGAGTGGCTTAAAAGCTTTAGGAATAATTGTCAGGGCTTTGGCCACATTGCTTAAAACATCCTCACTAATTCCTGTTTCAGGGGATTTGTCAAAATCACTAATCTTGGATCTTCTCAAGAAATGCCACTCCTCTTCTATTTTCTGAGGCTTATAAGGAAGCGGTTTTTGCTTCACTTCATCCAGCCTGTCCTGCAGCTGATCCTTAAACTCTTTATCCAGCCCTCTTGCTCTTGACTCGTCTATATCACCTCTTGCCACCAATTGCTTAACATAAATTTCCCTCGGATTGGGGTGCTTGGCTATCAGGTTATAAAGCTTAGGTTGAGTAAACTTGGGCTCATCACTTTCATTGTGACCATGCCTCCTATAGCACAATAAGTCTATGAAAAAGTCTTTATGAAATTTCTGTCGGTATTCTACGGCCAGATTAGCTGCGAAATTTACTGCTTCCGAATCATCACCATTTACGTGAAGTACTGGTGCATCTACGATCTTTGCTAAATCCGTACAGTAAATACTTGATCTTGCGTCATCATAATCAGTAGTAAACCCAACCTGATTATTAATAACAAAATGAATTGTTCCTCCCGAACTATACCCTTCAAGTAAGGACATTTGAATACACTCATAAACAACTCCCTGACCAGCAGTGGCAGCATCTCCATGAATCAATACAGGAATGGCCTTGGACTGATCTCCACGATATTCATCATCAATCTGAGCACGAGTATATCCAAGCACTACAGGGTCCACCGCTTCTAGATGAGATGGGTTAGGAGCTAGTTTTATATATATTTTTTTTCCGTTCACATCAATATAACTAGAGTAACCCAAGTGATACTTGACATCACCGTCCCCCATGGTTAAGTCAAGGTCAATATTACCTTCAAACTCAGCAAATATTTCCTCATAGGTCTTACCCATTATATTGGCTAAAACATTCAAGCGACCTCTATGGGCCATCCCTATCACTACTTCCTCAGCTCCCGTTTCGGCAGCCTTTCGGATGATCTTATCTAATGCTGGAATGGTGTTTTCGCCACCTTCCAAAGAGAATCTCTTCTGTCCCAAAAACTTTGTATGGAGGAAGTTCTCAAATACTACGGCCTCATTGAGTTTCGAAAGAATCCTAATTTTTTCATCATCATTGGGCACTACATCGACACCTTCTTTCTCAACCTTATTCCTCATCCAATCAAAGATTTCAGAATTTCTTAAGTGGTTATACTCATATCCAATATGACCCAAATAGATTTTCTCAAGACGTTCCTTTATCACCTCAAGTGAAGCCTTAGTCAAACCAATTTCAGATCCCACCTCAAACTCCTTAGTAAGATCTTGCTCTGACAGGCCGAAATGAGAAAGATCCAATCGAACATTATGCTTTCTTCTTTCTCTTACTGGATTGGTATCGGACTTAAGGTGCGCTCTTGACCTGTGGGCATATATAAGGTTACGGACTTTGATCTCATCCGAACCTAATCCTCCCACATCGTTTGGAGAACCATCACCATATCGCTGCTGAGAAAACTCGAAACCTTCAAAAAACTTTTGCCATGACTCATCTACTTGATTAGGATCAACTTTCCAGGATTTATAGAGGTCATCGATGTATCCAACATCGGCATTGGCTATATAAGAGTATTTATCCATATGGATGGGTGTGAGTGTTTATTCCAAACAAATATACGTTTAGTAACTCAATTAAATAAATCGTTAATCCGCTTATACAAATACACAACAAAATAAATCTCATCAATCAAGATGCTTTTATAAAATCATATTAAAGCTTATCTTTGCGCTCCTTTTAACAAAAACTTTGAATGGACGTGTTCCATAAACAAAACAAATTATGCCTGTAAAAATCAGACTAGCGCGTCGAGGACGCAAAAAACAAGCGATGTACGATATCGTAATCGCTGACTCAAGATCACCACGTGATGGTAAATTCATTGAGAAAATAGGAACTTATAATCCTAATAACGACCCTGCAACTATCAACTTGAATGACGAAAAAGCATTTGATTGGGTAATGAAAGGTGCTCAACCTACAGATACTGTAAAGGCGATGTTGTCTTACAGGGGAATCATGATGAAGAAACATCTTCAAATTGGTGTACTGAAAGGTGCTGTCACGCAAGAAGATGCTGACAAAAAATTCGAAACGTGGGTAGCAGAGAAAGAAGCTAAGGTTCAAAACAAAGTTTCTCAACTAAGTGCTGATAAAGATTCGAAAGCAAAAGCGAAGCTTGCTGCTGAGAAGAAAGTATCTGAC
Source organism: uncultured Marinoscillum sp. (assembly GCA_964351885.1). Taxonomy (GTDB): domain Bacteria; phylum Bacteroidota; class Bacteroidia; order Cytophagales; family Cyclobacteriaceae; genus Marinoscillum. Next base: position 1,709 of record CAYGPP010000187.1, on the reverse strand, counting down.
GCGAGAGCTGAGGCCATCATTGCTAAGAAGAAAGTCGTTGAAGATGCTCTAGTTGCAGAAGTAGCGGCGGCCAACGCTGATGAAGCCGAAAAAGCTTTGGAAGAAGAAGGTAATGAAGCTGTAGCTGAAGTGGCTACTGAAGCTCCTGCAGAAGAGGCTCCAATAGTAGAGGAGGCTCCAAAGGCGGAAGAAGCTAAAACTGAAGAAGCTCCTAAAGAGGAAGTAAAAGCAGAAGAGCCTAAGGCTGAAGAAGCTGCCCCTAAAGAAGAGCCAAAAGCAGAAGAAGCTCCTGCTCCCGAAGTGAAAGCAAAAGAAGCTCCTGCAAAAGAGGAAGAGAAAGTAGAAGAGGCGCCAGCTGCTGAGGCTGAAGCTCCTAAAACTGACGACTCGGCTGAAGCTAAGAAAGAAGCTTAAATAACATAAAATGGGTTTAGATGAATGCTACCAACTTGGTAATGTAGTCAAGACCCACGGACTCAAAGGGCAAGTGGTCATCTTCCTAGATGTCGACAGCCCTGAAGAGTACAGAAAATTGGAATCAGTTTTCATTGACATCAATGGAAAACTGGTTCCTTTTTTTATTGACTCTCTAAATCTTCAAGGTGATCGAGCAATCGTTACACTTGATGAAATTGGCTCGATAGAAGACGCAAGCCCTCTGCTCGGAAAAACACTCCATCTTCCACTTAGGAATCTGCCAAAGCTACCTGACGGTAAATACTATTTCCACCAGCTTCCTGGATTAGAGGTCAGGGAAGGAGATGTATTAATAGGTAATGTAAAAGAGGTCTTTCAAATGCCTAACAATAACCTTTTAGCCGTTGATCACAAGGGCACAGAAGTGCTAATCCCACTAACAGACGGAATAGTGAAAAGAGTTGATGTCATCAACAAGAAAATTGAAGTGGCCCTTCCAGAAGGTCTTTTGGATGTATACCTTGAGGAAAAGCCATGAGACTAGACATCATCACTTGCTTACCAGAATTATTTGATGGCCCCATTAATCAAAGTATCGTAAAGCGATCACAGAGTAAAGGTCTCGTCGAGATAGTAATTCACAATCTGCGAGACTACTCTACAGACAAACACAAAAACGTAGATGATTATGCTTTTGGTGGTGGAGCAGGCATGGTGCTCTCTGTTGAGCCTATTGACAAATGTATCTCCAACCTGAAAGCCGATCGAGAGTACCAAGAGGTTATCTACCTCACACCAGATGGGGAAACCTTCAAACAAGGAATGGCTAATCAACTTTCGCTGAACGAAAATATGATCATGCTGTGCGGTCACTATAAAGGTGTGGATCAGCGGGTTCGTGATTTTTTGATTACTAAAGAGATCAGCATCGGCGACTATGTCCTCTCTGGCGGAGAATTGGCCGCTATGGTTTTAGCTGATGCTTTGATTCGATTAGTTCCTGGCGTATTAAATGACGAATCTTCGGCTCTAACTGATTCATTTCAAGATGGTCTTCTCGCTCCACCAGTCTATTCAAGACCTGCAGAGTACAAAGGCTGGAAAGTTCCGGAAATTCTTACCTCAGGTCATGAAGCCAAAATCGAACAATGGAGACATGATGAAGCTGTAAAAAGAACTCAAGACAGAAGGCCTGACTTGCTAGATTGAAAAGATAATTTTTCTTTTTCTTACATTTTATTTGATAGCCCGTCACAGCCTTTCAATGTTGACTTCCTCCTTACGAATTCTTG
>CAYGPP010000186.1:0-5693 GCA_964351885.1 uncultured Marinoscillum sp. | reverse complement strand
GACTATAGTCATGTCGAGGACTTTGATTTGTGATAGAACTAAGAGAAGCTTTTCAGGGCGCAAAATTAGAAATTATAGCTACCAAATACTTGAGTTAGTCCGAAATATGATATGAGAATCTGATTAATTACTATTTGTGATAATCGGGAAGCTGAATGCCATTCTTATCGATTTACTCAACCTTATATCGGCTATTCATTGAGAATTTGACAATGAATGGATAATGGCTAAGAGAATGATTCCATCTCACATTTAACTGATCTTCAATATCATCACCTATAAATTACAGATTGCTTTTAGGTGACCTCAAAACATAAGATGTTTTTGGATGTTAAAATCTTTTGAATGGCTTAATTCCGTTGATGTAAGAAATGTTTTTCTTCAGCTCCGTTTTAGTTAGTTTCGATTATTGGTTTCAACAAAATGAACAAAATGAAAAAGGTATTAGGATTATGTATTTTGGTATGTGTCGTTTTGAGCTCAACTGCTCAAACTAAGCTCATAGAGAAAGTCACTAAGAAAGGGGATGAGATTGTGATTCCCTATGAGAAATACGAGCTCGATAATGGTTTAACCCTTATCATTCATGAAGATCATTCTGACCCGCTCGTACATGTAGATGTCACCTATCATGTAGGTTCGGCGCGTGAGGAGCTTCAGAAATCTGGCTTTGCTCATTTCTTTGAACACATGATGTTTCAAGGCTCAGATAACGTTGGCGATGAAGAACATTTCAAGTTTGTTTCAGAGTCGGGTGGGACGCTAAATGGCTCTACCAATAGAGATCGTACCAATTACTATGAAACACTTCCAAGTAATCAGTTGGAAACCGCTTTATGGCTTGAAGCTGATCGTATGGGATTCTTTTTAGATGCTGTAACACAAAAGAAATTCGAAGTACAGCGTGCTACCGTGAAAAACGAGAAAGGTCAAAACTATCTCAACAGACCTTATGGAATGAGGTTTGAAAAACTAGCCGAAGCGCTTTACCCTTATGGCCATCCTTATTCGTGGATGACCATTGGTCTTTTAGAGGACTTGGATCGAGCGAATCTTAATGACTTGAAAAATTTCTTTTTGAGATGGTATGGTCCCAACAATGCCTCACTGACTGTTGGAGGAGACGTGAATCCTAAGGAGGTTATTAAGTTGGTAGAGAAGTATTTCGGAAATATACCAAGGGGTCCTGAAGTAGAAGATCTTGAACTTGACTTGGTCACCTTAAATGAGAATAGATATATTTCTCATGTAGATCGCAATATTAGATTTCCAGCATTGATATTATCTTTTCCTACTGTCCCAAATATGCACCCGGATGAGGCTCCACTTGACTGTCTTTCAGATATTTTGGGTACTGGGCAAGGATCGTACTTTTTTAAGAAATTTGTTTTGACTCAAAAAGCAATTCAAACATCCGTATCACATCCGGCGGCTGAGCATTCTGGTGAATTTACCATGTTTGTCCTTCCATATCCGGGGCAGGAGCTCGCAGATTTTGAAGGAGAAATAGAGCAGATTTTGAAGGAATTTGCCGAGAATGGGGTAAGTGAAAATGATTTGACAAAGTTCAAAGCAAATATCGAGTCTTCAACTATTAATGGATTGGCGAGTGTCAGTGGTAAGGTATCTCAACTGGCTGCATACGAATTTCGATTTGATAACCCAAATATGGTGAATGCCGATTTGCAGCGATACAAGGATATTACTGCTGAAGACGTAATGAGGGTCTTCAATAAGTATATCTATCAGCAAGAACGTGTGGTTCTTAGCTATCTTCCAGATGAAGAAACTGCCCCTGCAAAACCAGATAATTTCCAAAAACCAACATCCGGTGACAATCCATTTCCAATTACGGATTACTCAGGACTGACTTATAATAAGGCAAGTGGTGATACTTTTGATAGAAGTGTCAAGCCCACTCCAGGTGCAAGTCCATTAGTCAAGGTTCCTGACTTTTGGCAGACGAATTTTGATAACGGTATGAAAGTAATCGGTACTAAGAGTGACGAAATACCAACCGTTGCGATTCAACTCACGCTTAATGGTGGTCACAAATTTGATGCGAATGAGCCAACAAAAAGTGGACTAGCCCAAGTGACGGCTTCAATGCTAAATGAGGCTACTGAAAATTACACCGCAGAAGAGATGCAGGAAGAATTGCGAAAAATTGGTAGCTCAATTGGCGTCTCAGCAGGCCGGACGAGTACTGTACTAACTATAAACACCCTCAAAAAGAACCTTGATAGGACATTAGCATTGGCCGAAGAGAAACTTTTGCGTCCTGGTTTTGGACAAGTAGACTTTGATCGCGTGATCAAACAGCAAATGGAAGGCATCATTGCTAGCCAAAAAGATCCTGGAGCAATTGCCAGTCAGGTATATGATCGACTGCTATATGGTGATGAGCATATTTACTCAGTACCAGCTGGTGGAATAGAAGAAACGGTTAAAAACATTACACTGGAAGACGTTAAATCATTTTACCAAAAGTACTATTCGCCTAATATTGGTGAGTTGGTCATTGTAGGTGATGTGGAGAAAGATGAACTCCTTGGTAAACTCGACTTCTTAAAGAATTGGAACAATAAAAATGTATTGGTTCCTAAAACACCGACCGCTATGGCTGCAGATAAAGCACAGCTTTATTTGGTGGATAAGGAGGCTGCACCTCAGTCTCAGATTCGAATCGGGTACGTTACAGATATGGAGTTTGATGCTACTGGAGACTATTTCAAATCTGGACTGATGAATTACCCGCTTGGTGGGGCTTTTAATAGTCGCATCAACCTAAATCTTAGAGAGGATAAAGGATGGACTTATGGAGCCAGAGGCTTTTTCAGTTCCTCTGATGATCCAGGGCCATATACAGCTTACGCTGGAGTAGTAGCTGCATCCACGGATAGTGCAGTTGTGGAGATTATGAAGGAAATCGAAAATTTCAAGGAAAATGGAATTTCTGATGATGAATTGACTTTCATGCGAAACTCTATAGGGCAAAAAGACGCAAGAAGCTATGAGACACCAGGGCAGAAAGCAGGTTTTTTAAGAACAATTGTACACTATGATCTAAATGAGAGCTATGTTGATGAGCAAACAGGAATTATCAATTCTATCTCCAAAAAGGAGATCAATGACCTAGCACGAAAGTATCTTGACGCTGAAAAAATGTTTATTCTAGTTGTGGGTGATGGTGCTAGCAATAGAGATAAATTGGAGAAGCTAGGATATGGCTTGATAGAGCTTGATGCTAAGGGAGATGTTGTGGAGGATCGTAAAGTAGATATTGATAAGTAAATTCAAGTTGATTCTATAGTTACGTAGGTTTTCTGCGAATGAGAATCTACCGATAAACTTTTATTAAAAGTCCTGACTTTCAAGTCAGGACTTTTTTTGGTGACAAGCCATAGACTCTAATTAAAAGTTAAAACCAAAATGTAATCCAGGTTCACCAAAAAGAAATTTGGACCATTTTACATCTTGTTGTTCAAATGAATCTGGCATTTTGGTGTGATACGGACGATAGGTAATAGCAATTGAAGGCTCAATAAAAAATCGGTCATTTAAGAGCTTTACATGATACCCCAATCGATAGGTATTGAATATTTGAAATCCAGTGTCTATTTTGTTTCCATCTACATCTATAAAAGACTGCCACGCATTCATCACGTGCACACCTGCATATAACCCTTTCCAGAGATAGCGCTGATAAACGAATGCAAAGCCAAACTCACGGATGTAACCTGGGAATCCTGTATTCGGAGCTTCAAAAGATTGGCTCGTCCATGGAATACCAAGTGGCCAGGCGTACTTCCAAGTCTTAAACTCTATGGACACAACATCTTTTCCCGTGAGACGGTAGCCAAGATTGAGCTGAGCAAAATCGGGTTTATTGTTTTTTGCGAAATTTCCCAACATTGCAAAAGTGCTACCAACAAAGCAGACTTTGTACGTACTGTCTTGCTTAGCATATTGTGCATTGATTGAGGTGCTGCTGGCCAGCAATAAGGCCAAGCCAAGGGTCAAGATTTTTCTTTGCATATCTTCAATTATTTATGGTTTTGATATGGCAAAGGTGGTTCAGGGATCAACTACGGATCGTTGACTTAAGTTAAGAAAGACATGGTTAGCCGCTCTTTTTTAAGGTGAGAAGAGTCTTATTTCTGAGATAGACGTTGGCGAATACGACTGAGAGATTCAGGTTTGATTCCCAAATAACTCGCAAGTTGGTACTGTGGTACCCGTTGAATTAAGTCAGGTTTGTTTTCCAACAAGTCCAGATAGCGTTGCTCGGGACTAGAGTTCTTAAACTTGGCAAAAGAGGTCTGGTTACTGGATAATACCTCATCAGAAAGCACTCTGCACATGGACTCAAACTTTGGAAACCTTTGAAACATATCAGAGTCTACGTTTGGTGTGGATACACTGAGAATACAGTCCTCTACGCACGAGACATAATACTCAGATGGCTTTTTACTAATGACACATATAGGAGAGAGGCCTTGAGATTCTGTGTAAAATTCAGTGGTTTTTTCTTCTCCATCAATGTAGCAGTAGCTCCGAATACAACCCTTGAGCACAAAATATGATTTATCCGAAAGGTCTCCCTCGTTGAGTAAAATCGTTCCCTTTTTATAGCTTCTAAATAGGTTCAGTTCCTCAATAGCTTTCCTCTCTTCATCATTCAGCGAGATGTGTTGCTCTATAAACTTGAAAAGTTCTTCTTTCATAAGGCTCTGATTCATTCCTTTACACGAATGATTTAGTAAAGCTATTCCAAAAATGTATCCCCTGTCAATTGCCCATTATCTTAGATTCAATAAAACAGTTTTATTCTTGAATCGGATTCACTTTAGCTAATATGCCTTTCAACTCTTGGTTAATCGGAAATGGACGTAAAGGTGGGACATTTGCTCCGCCTGGATTCCCGATTGGGACTGTACCAACAAAGGATTTAATTCCTCCAAATACAAGCCTAGGTATTTGGCCTAAGATCTCCTTGCTGCTTTTGATTTTGAAACCGAACTGAAGCATTTTCCAATGCACATAGGAATGGGCATATGGGTATCTCTGCCCTATGATATGAGCCCTTTCGAGGTGGCTCCATGCTCCTTTTAAGCTTCCTGATCGGTACGCTTTGAGGTATTTGTCTATTTCAGTATTGAAATCTGGTACTAATTCTTTTGGTAGGGACGTATAGAATTTCATGTTGGTTTTGAACCTTTGACTCAAACTCTGGAATTGGTAATCTTAAGTAACGTGGTGCTATATTTTTCGTTGTTACTTATTCATTTGAAAGCCACTTCATTCTTTGATAAAAGTATCGAATCTACCACCAAACGATAAAAAATTCTGAATAGGAGTCTTGATCTTTCTGCCAGCATAAGGGAGCTTGCTTGTCTTGCAAAGAGATGCTAATGGTTTCTTCCATATCATTGAATCTTAGCCAGGTTTCGTTTTCAGACGGGTCTATTCCCCATGCTGACTTTGGAGGTAAATAGTAAGTCTTTGCGGAATGATCAAGACTAGCAAATGTTTCAAAGTTCAGATAATAGCCTTTTATAGCTTGTTCAAATGCAGGCTTCAAACGAGCATTGTGTTGATAAGGAACAAATAGCGAAACTAACAAGCAAAGCGCTTGTTTAGTTTCTTCAACTGCTATATTCTCTAACGATGATTGAGCACAATTATGGTAG
>CAYGPP010000185.1:4675-5737 GCA_964351885.1 uncultured Marinoscillum sp. | reverse complement strand
AAGAGGTATTGTCGGGAAAGATCTAAAGCCCTGCCTAAAAAGGGAGAAGGCTGACATCATCAGGGATCGTTTTGCTGTTGGTGTTGGCAGGGCTTGTAAGATTTTAGGTCTATCCAAATCAGTATTTTACTATCAAAGCAGGAAGGATGATCAGGAGGTGATTGATGCTCTTAATCAATTAGCAGATAAGCATCCCACTGAGGGTTTTTGGCAGCTGTTTGACAGAATAAGAAAGCAGGGACACCCTTGGAATCATAAGCGTATGTATCGAGTCTATAAGTCCATTGGTATGAATTTAAAGAGGAAACGTAAAAGAAGATTGCCTTCTAGAGTGAAACAGCCTTTGGAGATCCCTGCAAGCCCAAACCACACATGGTCAGCTGATTTTGTATCTGACAGCTTGATAAGCGGTAGGAAGTTTAGAGCATTTAACCTAATAGATGATTTTAATCGTGAGATACTAGCCATTGAAATAGATACTTCATTGCCAGCCGAAAGGATCATTAGAGTGCTTGATAAGACTATTTTCTGGAGAGGGAAGCCACAAAGAATCAGAACAGATAATGGGACGGACGGGGCTGACCTCTCAGTTTATCTCCAATACACTAAAAAATTGGTGTCTTGAGCGACAAATTGAACTGACCTATGTCCAGCCAGGAAAACCTATGCAAAATGGATACATAGAACGATTCAATGGAACCTATAGAAGAGATGTGCTTGATGCCTATCTCTTTGATTAACTCAGTACTGTCAGAGAAAAAACTATCGAATGGGCTGAGGATTATAATCTCATCAGAGGACATGACTCTCTTAGCAAACTTTCTCCCGTTCAGTATCTGAAATACCAAACTAAAAATGAAAACTATGAGAATGAGTTTTGTAAATATTTAGAGAATTAGTCTATTTGATGCCAGTCCTATTTTTGGGGAAGCTTACAGTTGCACTAGTTGCAAAGGCAGTTTCATCAATCTCTATGTTTGGGAAATCAGCAAACGGGAATTGGCTCAAGCAAAAGGAAACATCTCTTTTAACAAGAGTCATAACAAGAGTCATAACAAGAGT
>CAYGPP010000185.1:0-4575 GCA_964351885.1 uncultured Marinoscillum sp. | reverse complement strand
TAACAAGAGTCATAACAAGAGTCATAACAAGAGTACTGATAAAAAAAGCCTTACAACATTCTGATTATCAGCTGGTTATAAGGCTCTTAAGTAGTCCGTAGGGTACTATGCTTAGTGCTGTAATTCAGGTAGTTATGTGTTTTGTGTAAAACATTGTATAAAACTAATTCTACGCGAATGCAGCGCTTTATTCTCACTATTCTATTTCCGGAAAAATTAAAACCTAATCCATCAAACCCATCTTAAAATGAAATAAAACTCTCTGCATGGATTCTACATCGCTTCCCTTAAGCCTTGCCCACTGACGTGCTATTTTGGAATCATTAGCATCTTGCAAGTTTTCCTCCAGCACTTGCATTACCCTATTAGTTAATGGAATTGATTTATCAAGGTACTCTCTGGCCTTTCTGCCTAGCACTTGTGCGGAAATTACCAAATTATCAAAGTCACTATCAGTAAATAAATCGTGATGTTGTTCTACAATCTCTTCCCATGCCAAATCATGAAAATGGTGGATTATGTTAATAATATCAAATAGGTCAGTATCTCGTTCCTCAGGCCTATCGTTCCAAGCAACAAGTTTCAAAAGAATCATCCCAGGTAATGGAGGGACTCTTATTGAAATTTCTTCAATTCTAATTTCTTCTGAGGATTCAAGAATCTCTTTAAATCCGAGTACATGAAGATCAGAGTATCGACGACTAAATGGTTCTTTATCATTTTCCTCAATTTCACCGAAAGGCAATAGATCAATAACAACATTGTATCTCTGATGATAGAGAGTCCATGGTGCTTTTACTTTATTGAACCCCTCTTCTTCTAATGACTGGACAATTTTGTCATACTCATCCAAAGAGGAAAGCATAAGTGCAAAATCAATATCCTTAGTACCGCGAGCGGGTTTGATGCCATCTTTGAGTAGTTCGAGGGCTATGGCCGTAGCCCCGATGAGATAGTAAGGCACATCATTTTTCAATAGTGTTCTATCAACTATTTCAAAGATTTCCTTGAAATATGGTATCGACAGTTCCTTATAAGATTGATTGGAGGTATTCATCAATTATAATTTTCGCAGTTTCTCTACATCTTTTATCCCCTTTGATCATTAGATCAGCATAAATTAGCAGTGGTATGCTATTACGAATTTCTAATATGGAGTCATCAAACCATGAATAAACTGTCAGGTTGCCGTTCGCATCAGGTTTAAACTTGTAGTTTTTGATTAAGTCAACTCTGGATTCTTTAGTATAAAGAATAAACTCTTCAGGTCGCAAATGATCTGTAAGTAAATCACCTCCTGGCTCACCTCCCCAGAATGAAAGATCATTGTTTAATACAATCTTTTTATAGGCGTCTCCTGGTATCATGTACTTACCCATTAGCAAGGTTGGTCTCAACCTATTAGCATACTCTGTTACCCACAAATCCAAAAGTTCTGCACGATGCTCCCACATGTACGTATCCTTATTGAGATTAAGTAGGTATCCCGTCTCTTTTAAGCCCTCTATAACTAGAGGAATATTACCTAGGGCTACATTGGATTTTGATGCAATCTGTCTTTGCGTTGTATTGACCAAATTCCGATCTAGCAAAAATTGGAAGATTACCTTTAAACCAGTTTTGGTAAATGCTCTGTTGCCCGTGTTCTTTGGGATTTTAATAGGTGGAGCTGTATCTATCCACACAAATACATGCTTTTTCTTAATGAATACGTTTCCATTGCCTTCTAAATATGAGATGCCTTGTCTTCGTAATTCACTTTTAGCATTTGAGGATAGCTTTAGTGCAATTAGCAAGAACTCTTGAGTCACGCTGTGGTATTCAGTTATCCGGTCCATCTGATATTCCAAAACCTGTTCTCTAACTTTTACATCAAAGGTTTCGCTTTCGCCATCAATAACGGTTATAAGCTTCCCATCCATTGGCCCTTCTTCAAGCCTTTGTATCTTTATTCCGGTGTTGCTTTCGAGGTTGTTTAATGCTAATGTTATAATATCAGCTTTTTTCATGTTCACAAATATATAGTGTTCATTTTTTATGAACAAGTATTTTTCATGAACATCCGAGAAAAAGAAATCCCAAAATAGAGATGTTGCAAAAAGATGAAATCGTTATTCTAAACACAAAAAGTGGAAATCAGATACGCTATATTCAAACCCAGAAATTGAGAATGAAGATTAAAGGAGACTAATGCCCTAAGTAGCTCTTAATATTCATAAATGGAGACCTACCCAATATTGGGTTAATGAGTTTAGATGCAGCTTTCTGTAAAACAAACCATAAAACAAAATTAGGAATCGAACCCTACCACGTTAATTTAACAACAGAGCGCATAAAAAAAACCTAACTATCTGATAGTTAGGCTTTTATTAAGTAGTCCGTAGGGGAATCGAACCCCTGTTACCAGGATGAAAACCTGGCGTCCTAACCCCTAGACGAACGGACCATTTTGTCTAAACACTCAGAGATTTTTACTCCTTCCTTGTGTTTGGGAGTGCAAATATAGAATTGTGTTTAATATTTACAAACCCTCAGCCTAAAAATTAAGAGGGAAAATGAAATTTCATTTTCCCTCAATAATATCCTTGATATATTAATCAAGTCATTTCTACATATTTACCTCATTACCGTACTTATCAATCAATATTGGATTACCCACTCCATCTACTTTCAACCGATCAAACTGAGTTTCTTTATCTCCTATGATTAAATAGATCATGTTACTCAAATCCATGTATTCATTTACTGTTGATTTCACTTTATCCACCGTCATGCTTGTCACTGCTTTTTGTTCAACCGCTAAGTAATCTTTAGGTAGATCATAAGTGCTGATGTTTTGAAGAATTCCGACTAAATTCCCAAGTGTCTCATAGGCTCGGGTATTTTCCTTTATCATCGACACTTGAGTTTTCTCAAGATTCTCAGCATCATAAGTCTCCCCATATGCACCTATTACTTCCTTGAAGGTATCTAATGACTCCTTTGTCACATTTGATCGGACACTAGAATAAGCCATGAACATACCTGGATCATATGCTCGTCTTGAGACGAATGAATAAGCTCCATAGGTAAACCCTTTATCTTCTCTCAAAACCTGAAAGAGTTGTCCACTTCCACCTCCCCCAAGTCTATCGTTGGAAATGTTTAAAGTATTGAAAACCGGATCGTTTCCTTGTACAGTTAATCTAGCGATCCGAATAACTGACTGTTTGGCTTTAGGGATATCTACGAAATAAACCATTGGACTCTCTGGAAGATCAGGTTCATCGAATGTAGGGATGGTCACTTCCTTAGCCTCCCATCTGCTAGAAAGACCATCCAAAGCCTTTTTAGCCTCGGCCTGAGTAACCGCACCAGCAACATGATAATTGGACACCTCAGGAGAAATATTTTTCTCATAATATGACTTTATGTCATCAAGTGTTAATGACTCTACTGTTTCGATATAACCCATTGTTGGGTGTGATAAGATATGGTCTTTACCATACAAAAGTTTGTTCATTACCAAAGTGGCAATCGCATTTGGATTTGATTCGCGCTGCTGTATGGTATTGATTGTACTTTGCTTCTTACGCTTAAATTCATCGGCATCCCATCTTGGTTCCAAAAGAATCTCGGTTACCAAATCCATTGTTTTCTGATAATTTCTCGCCAGGCAATTACCAGAGATCACTATGTACTCATCTGATGTGCCCATGTTTATACTAGAACCTAATTGACCAATGGCATCTTCCAACGCTTCAGGAGTTTTGTTAGCAGTGCCTTCCATCATCATATCAGTGATCAAATTTGCTGCACCGATCTTCTCTGGATTATCCAAATAAAGACCACCCATAATTCTCAGAGAGAATTGCACTAGAGGTAATTCATTACTCTCAATACCATAGACGCTAATCCCATTGGAAGTCTTATCTGTCCAAATGACGGGTGGTGTTACCAGTGGCTTTTCTCCAAACTCAGGCTCTACTGAACGATCAAAGACAGATGGTGTTTTGGCCATAGCTAGATCAGCTTCCCGTTCTATGCTTTCATTTGGTTGATAAGCCGTAATTTCCTCTTCTTTCACATTGGCGACAACCGCTCCGTCTAATGCAAGATTTGGTTCTCCTTTTGGAATAAAATTGGTAACGATCATGTTTTGATCCTTGATGTATTTGCGATAAACGCGCATTACATCATCCTTGGTCACAGATTTTATGTTCTCGATATCTTTAGTTATAAATCCAGGATCACCAGCATATTCATTATACAAAGCCAATTGCAATGACTTGTTAAATACGCTCGATATCCCATTGTAGAATTCCGTCTCTTGACGTGCCTTGATCATATCTAGATCTTTCTGGGAAAAGCCCTGTTCGTCAAACCTTGCCAATGAAGACAAGATAACAGTCCTCACCGTGTCAAGATCAACTCCTTTATTGGCTCGCACACGTATTGTAAATGTTCCAGCCAATTCATCAGCACTATGGCTCGCGTTGACACCTGACTCTGGAGCTAATTCAGTCTCTTCAACCAAAGATTTGTAAAGTGGTGCCCTTTTACCATCTGTAAGTATCTCTTGCAAAGCATCTAATG
>CAYGPP010000184.1:0-5827 GCA_964351885.1 uncultured Marinoscillum sp. | reverse complement strand
TGACTCCTTCCAAATGGAGTCATATTTAAATAATATAATTCTTGATTCATTGTAAAATTCAAAATCCTATAAATATGAAAAGTACTTTTTTATCACTCGGTTTATTATTGATCCTAACCCTTAGTGTATATGCACAACCAGGGCAACGAGGAGGCGGTGGAGGAGAGAGGGGACAAAGACCAGATCCCGCCGAACAATTGAATCGAGAGAAACTGGCATTGTATAAGAAAGTCAGTGACTTGTCAGAAGATCAGAAAATGCTCCTTGATGGAATTTACGAGGAGTTTGGCACTACCGTCAAAGAAAAATTTGAGGAAGCACGTGAGAGTGGAAGCCGCGAAGGAATGCGCGAGAAGATGCAAGAATTGAGAAAAGAAAAAGACCTTTTGATCAAGGATGTGCTCAGTGAAAATCAGTTTGGTTTGTATGAGGAGCTGTTGAAAACCAACCGTGAAAATCGTCAAGGAAACAGACCAAGAGAAGAAGGCCAGCCTGATTGAAAACGATGAATTATAGAAGGTATTTTTTAGTCTTATTCTCAGTAATAATTGGCGGAAGCCTCTCAGCGCAAGAGATTAAAGTTGATGTGGAAGGAGTAGTTGCAGATGCCAATGACCAATCTTCGGTTGTTGGTGCAACGGTACTTTTTATCAATATTAAGGATTCATTAAGGTCTAAATTTGCTGTTACAGACATTGATGGCCGATTCTCGATCAAGAAATTAGAGCCGGCATTCTATCGAATTACGCTTTCGAGTGTTGGTTACGAATCCTTCACAAAAATTCTGCGGCTCAATCAGCCCAAAGTTGATCTCGGTAGGTTAAGCCTTAAACCAGATATTGTTCAGCTTGATGCGGTAAGTATAGAAGCGGATGTGGTACCTATAGAAGTCAAAGGCGATACTACTCAGTATAATGCTGCGGCATTTAAGACCAACCCTGACGCGACTACTGCAGACTTGGTAAGTAAGATGCCCGGGATCATAGTGGATAAATCTGGGGTAACCGCCAATGGGGAGCAGGTGGAGCAAGTCCTTTTGGATGGTAAGCGGTTTTTTGGAACAGATCCGTTACTCTCCCTTACTAATATTCCAGCGGAAATTGTAGACAATGTTCAGGTCTATGATGAAGCTAGCGATCAAGCGCAGTTCACAGGGTTTGATGATGGCAATTCGACCAAAACCATGAATGTGGTCACCAAAAAAGACCGCAGAAATGGGCAATTTGGCAGGGTGTACGGCGGTTATGGAACGGATGACCGATATAGTGCTGGAGGTGTTGTTAATTCCTTCAAAGATGATCAGCGGATTTCAGTTCTCGGTATGACCAACAATGTCAACATTCAAAACTTCAGTAATCAAGATTTGGCAGGAATTGGTTCTGGTGGAGGTAGGAGAGGAGGAGGAAGTCGTGGCAATGGTAATGCCACACTCAATGCCAATCAAGATGGAATCACTACTACCAATACGGCAGGTATCAATTACTCTGATAAGTGGGGTGAGTCTACGCAAATAGAATCCAATTATTTTTTCAACTACACGGACAACCTCAATGCCGAACAGGTTTACCGTGTATCTGCGATTAGGGATACCGAGCAACGCTATAGGGAATCGGCTGATGCCAATACACTCAATGGTAATCATCGATTTAATTTACGATTAGACCACAAGATTAGCGATAGAGCAAACTTACTATTGCGATCGAGCTTTGGTAGTCAAAACAATGAATTGGAAGAAAAAACGCAAGCAAGTACCAGTAACCAATTGGAAGAGTTGATTAGCAGTACGGACAACACTTTTTTCAGTGAAAACAATGCTTTAAACATCAATAATTCGTTGACCTATCAGCAAAAATTGTCAGATATAGGTAGGACTTTTTCTATCACAGGCAATAGTACAATTCGTCCGATCGAGCGATTCAGTCAGTTTCAAGATATCAATGCCGACTCATTGCTTAACTATACCACAGATGAAATAAGAAATAGCTACGGCGCGAGATTCAGTTTTACAGAACCAGTGGGAAATTTCTCACAACTGGAACTTGGCTATCGGTTTGATTACAACGGTAGAGAATCGGATAAAGAAACTATCTCCACCGACTTAATGACTCTGGAAGAACAAATTGTCAATGGGCTGTCGAGTGAATTTACAAGCGGTTACACGACCCATTTGCCATCCGTTTCTTTTGGTTATAGAAACTATGATTCCTTTTTTAGAGCAACTGCTAGTTATCAGCAAGCGAGGCTGACGAGCGTTCAGACTTTTCCTGAGTCTTTTGATCAGGCATTTACCTTTCACAATGCATTGTTTTCCGTGATGGGAAGAATCCCCGTTGGCAACAACGGGAACTTGATGTTGCGCTATCAGAGCCAAACGGATGAGCCTTCGGTAAATCAACTTCAGAGTGTAGTGGACTATTCAAATCCACTTTTCCTCAGTGTTGGGAACCCTAATTTGGCACAAGCCTATACACACCAATTAATCAGTAGATACAATACTGCCAATCCTGATAAGAACTTCACATTTGCCAACTTCACGTCACTCAACCAAACCAATAATTATATCGCTGAGTCTACGAGTGTTTTCCAAACAGACACGGTCTTAACAGGAGGAGTATCAGCGGTACGAGGAACTCAGCTTTCAAAGCCAGTGAACCTAGCCGGATACTGGAATGTCCGCAATAGTACGACTGTTGGTAAGATGATTTCGACGCTCAAGTCCAATATCAATACGACGTTCAGTTTGGCTTACACGAGGCTTCCAGGAGAAGTAAACAGTGACCTGAATTTTAATCATAATTACACGGCAGGTCTCCGACTTGGGATAGCGAGTAATATCAGTGAAAACGTAGATTTTAATCTCTTTGCAGGCACTAGCACCAACTTGGTGACCACTACTTTGGCTGAAACGGAGAACTCAAATTTCACAACCAATACAGCAGGAGGTAAATTCAATTTTATTTTTGGAGATGGCTGGGTGCTGAGAGGGAATTTGTCTTATCTCCAATACAGAGGTGTGAGTGGCACTTCAGATCTTGACTATACTTTACTGAATATGTCAATGGCCAAAAAGCTCTTTAAGAACAAATTAGGAGAGATAGAACTTTCAGTATTCGACTTGCTAAAGCAGAATACGAGCATCTCTCAGCGAGTGACGAACATCTTCGTACAAGAGACAGCCACCACAGTTCTACAGCAGTATGTGATGTTGAATTTCTCCTATCAGTTTAGGAATTTCAATTAGGCATAATGCCATTCAACTCATAGACTACCAACCCCCAAGAGTTTCAAGCTTTTGGAGGGTTTTGCTTGCCACTGGCAAAAAGGACAAGTCCTTCAGCCTCGAGGGACTTGTCCCTCGACCCAAAACATCAAGTCCTTCAGCCCTAAGGGACAAGTCCTTTACGGCCGAGGGACTTGTCCCTTTTTGAAAGTTAACGTAAATGTCAGCTTTTTCGACCTTTTTGGTGATATCACCAACAATCAATGTCTACCACTACATAGGTTTAGTGGAATACAATCCCTCCTTTCGAGTAGGACTTAGTTCCGTAACGAAGCGTGAATATCACGACAGTAACTTCCGCTCTAAAGGGACTAATAAAACTGCAAAAACTTAAATGCACCCCAGTATCGGGGATTGGGATTGGTCGCCCTTGCTTCATTCATTGTCAATTGGAAGGATTGCTCCACATTATTGTTTTCGAGATAATGGCTGTAGAAAGTAGTCATGAAATAGCTGGTAAACGCATCATCTATTTCCCACAGTGACATGATGATATTGGACACCCCGGCGACCTCAAATGCCCGCTGAAGGCCATAGACTCCTTCACCGCTGGTGACTGCACCTAGCCCTGATCCGCAAGCTGATAGAATGACCAATTGAGCCTGATCCAAATGTAACAGTGATGCCTCATATGCAGATAGCGTCCCATCTGAAAGAGAATCAGAAACATCGAGGATTAAGCCAGATCCGAGCATAGGCAAGCGCTCATCGGCATGCCAATACCCGTGAGTGGCAATGTGTAAAATCCCGAAATCACCCTCCGCTTTGATTACACCGATCTGATTGGTCTGATCCAGTACAACCTTTGTTGTGATTTTATATTTCTCTAGCAACTCACTAACTGCCTCTATTTCCCCTTTCACTCCGGGGAGATCAGCAATATTGGAATCGAATGCAGAACGCCCAATCAGTAAAGCGCGCTTCGGTTTTATATTAGAAGATTTTTTTCTAGTCAGTGATTTTGTATTGGAAAGGTTGACGATTTTGTATTGAGCTATCAACGGCTGATCATCCTCATCATGGATGGTGTTGAAGTTGATTTGGTGCAATGGTCCAGATGGGGAGATATAGACTTTGGTTATGCGATCGGGAATGTTCAAATTCTGCCATAGCAGGGTGTAGGATAAGGTATCAGGGATGTCATATGCAACAGCATTTCGATAGAAACTTGCGTACTCCTGTGATGAGAAGGGCAACTGTATCACTTGCCATGCTGGATGTGTAGAGGTAGCGTCAATGGAAAAGCAAATGAGGGAAGAACGATCATCGCTTGGGATTTCTACAAATTCTATCGCCATTTCTTCGGCATCAAGATGGACTTTTACCGACTGCCAATCCGCTATTGGAGAAAGTGCCATATCTGCCACCATGGACTTCTCCAAAATCACCAGGCGTTTCTGAATTTGTGCCGCCTGTTCTAGTTTCGATTTTTTACCTGAAGAAGTTAGAAGCGCCCACTGATTTTTCAATTCTTTCCATTCAAGGAGTTGCAGCCTCAAGGAATCGTCATCCGTATGTGTCAGCAGCTTGTTTGATTCGTTGAGGATAAGGGCCTTGGTGTTGATAATGAAATTGTAGAAATGACCGGAAAATTGGCTGTCATCTGCTAAGCCCGATATTACCGAAGCTGCCAGCGATATGATACGGGAATTGGTCGTTTGAAATTCGTGAAAACTGTTCTCTTTTTCATATTCACTTAAAAAAACGAAAGTGGAGGTAACATAGCCCACTTGAAGGTTCATTGCCTCCCGAAGCAGTACGGCAGCCAAAGAGTCAGCCTGTTCTGTGTGCGCTATTTCAGCGGTATTTAGGAGCAAGGTGCCCTTTATTAAATCTTGTCCTTTTACATGCTTATTGTATTTCCTTTGGGCGCGAGAGTTTTGATTGCTGGCACGCCTAAGACTCCCCATTTTCAAATAGGCTAGCGTGCGTGTATTCAATGCCCTGATTCTATCCGGATAGTTTTTTCCTACTTCCCGCTTGGTCCATGCGTGTTTCTGAAGTCGTTGGCTCTTCTTTGCAAATTTTTTCCCTTCTTCAAGATCTCCCTCTTTTAGAGCGATATCAGCAAGCACCTGATAAACGTCAGCATATTTATCCACGTCCAAGTAATTGGTGTAATTGGAATTTCGCAGATTGCTCGCATAACTGCTTAGATAATACTTAGCCAAGTCATTCTGCCCTTGTGCATGAAATAGGAGTCCTTGAGGAAGGTAAGGTCGGAAATTGGCAGGGTCTTTTTTGGACCATTTCCTTACCCGCAAGGACAAAGACTGATCGATTAAATGCTGAGCCTGAGCCCAGTTTCCGGTGCGGACATATAGCAAGGCCAACTCATCCATCACATCAAAATCTGGCAATTTCAATTTCTTCTCCTTCTGGCGAATATGGGTGAGCGCTTTTAAATATTCTTGTTCGGCCGCTATATCATCACCTATCAAGACATTGGCTCTTGCCAGAAAATGATGATACTTCTTGGGATTTTTCTCCGCACGTTTTTTTGATTCAGCAACAGCGATTGCTTGCTCAAATGAACCCTTTTTAAGC
>CAYGPP010000183.1:0-6087 GCA_964351885.1 uncultured Marinoscillum sp. | reverse complement strand
GAATAAAAGTCAATGAGGAGATGAAATATGTTGTTGTATTTCATAAAAAAGATGAACGAAATGTTATTAACAGAGTAGTCTATCGACCAAAGAAGAATCAAATGAAAATTAAAAAAATCGATCTTGCTGTTCAATCGTCGATACTACTCGGGACAGAAGTTTTAGAAATTTTTTGGGAATGATTGTCCATTTAACCCAGACCTCCTCGTCATAAGGGCAAAACAGTTTATTTTTCACTAAAATTTTTCAAACATGAAACAGTTTTTATTCTTATTCAGAGGTGGCGATACTCAAGCCGCACAGTTATCTCCAGAACAAATGCAATCCTACATGGGCAAGTGGGGGGAATGGATGCAAAAGATTAGTCAAGGGGATGAGTCAGTCTCAGGCCTCCCATTGAATTCGAAAACCGGTAAGGTAGTACACAGAGGAGGTGAATTGATCACTGATGGTCCTTTTACCGAGGGAAAAGAAATCGTGGGTGGATATGTACTATTAAGTGCCAAAGATCTAGACCATGCTGTAGAGCTTTCAAAAGAATGCCCGGTTTTCGAAGTTGGAGGAACGGTAGAAGTGAGACAAGCTTCAGATATATAGAGCAAACCAATACGCAATTGAACCCCTGATACAGACATACTGTGTCGGGGTTTATTCATTTTTCAAACTCCTCATGCCACAACAAACAGCTCAAGTTGTTGATCATCTTTTCAGAAATGAATTTGGGAAAGCTGTTGCATACCTCACTTCTCAATTTGGCCCAAGCCACTTAGAGGCAGCCGAAGATGCAGTGCAAGAAGCACTTATACAAGCGATGAAATCTTGGCCTTTTGGTGAGATTCCACGCAATCCCTCAGGCTGGATCATTAGGGTGGCTACAAATAAACTGATAGATCATCTCAGAAGACAGCAGAAGGTTTATTACGCTCCTCAAATTCCAGAAGCAACTACCGAAACACCGGAAATTTCCGAAGAATTGTTCAAAGATGAAATGGTGAAAATGATGTTTGCATGTTGTAATCCATCATTAAGTGCTGAATACCAACTTATTCTAACCTTGAAAATCTTGGGTGGATTGTCTGTTAGAGAAATAGCTTCAGCACTCTTGAAGAAAGAAGAGACCGTGGCTAAGTCTTATACCCGCGCTAAGAAAAAATTCCGCGAGAGCAATTTGAGTATAGATATCCCCAGTGAACAAGAAATTAGCAATCGGTTACAAATAGTTCTCAGAGTGATCTATCTCCTTTTCAATGAAGGCTACAAAACGACGGAGGGAGAGTTTTTGATCCGAAGGGACTTATGTGATGAAGCAATGCGCCTTACGCAGATGCTATTAGAAAAACCTGAAACCAACAATGAGTTCTCTCGCTCTCTTATGGCATTGATGCTTTTTCAGGTTTCAAGATTTGATGCTAGAATTAAGGCTGATGGTGAACCTGTTTCATTAGAAGATCAAGACCGATCACTCTGGAAACAAGAGGAAATCACCCTTGGCAATAGATATCTTACAACCATCAATGATGGTATGAACAATGAATACTTCATCCAAGCAGCAATCAATGGAATTCATTGTGCCGCTAAAAATTGGAATGAAACGAGTTGGACGAACATATTGATTCTTTACAATCACTTACACAACCTTTCTCCTAGTCCCATTATTGCACTCAATAGAATCTATCCTTATTCGAAAGTTCATGGCGCTGAGAAAGGACTAAATAAATTACACTCTTTAGCAGATACAATCAAAGAAGATCACTCTCAGTTATTCTTTGCGAACAAAGCCGAATTACTGAGGACACTAGGAAAGAAAAAAGAAGCGAACGAAGCGTTGGATATAGCTATCTCAAAGACGAACAATAAGTATGAAAAACAGTTTTTGAGTTTAAAAAAGAGTGATTTAGAATGCTAATCTGAAACATCAGTTTCTCTTTCCTCCAATCCAATTCTAAACACTAAATTTGCGCTCCTATGGAGGAGCAGGAGCTGATCACATTATCCAATGGCATTAGAATCATACATAAGCAGATGGCGCATACGCGAATCGCTCATGTGGGGATCATGCTAGATATTGGGAGTCGCGATGAATCAGAGGATCAGCAGGGTATTGCGCACTTTTGGGAGCACATGGCTTTCAAAGGAACCAAAAAACGCAAAGCTTACCATATCATCAACAGACTTGATTCCCTCGGTGGAGAACTCAATGCTTACACCACTAGAGAGAAGATTTGCTTCTACGCCTCATTACTAGATAATCATCTGGAGAAAGCCGTGGAGCTACTCGCAGACATTACTTTCCACTCTACTTTTCCACCTGCACAGATAGACAAAGAGCGAATGGTCATTCTAGAAGAGATGTCGATGTATCGTGATACTCCTGAGGACGCCATTCAGGATGAATTTGATGAATTGCTGTTTAAGGATCATCCTCTAGGTAAAAATATTCTCGGCACTGAAGCTACTGTGGCCTCCTTTCAGCAAGAAGACTTCAGCGGTTTTCTTCAAGAAAACTTAAGCACAGAAAAAATCATTCTTTCGAGCGTAGGCAGTTACTCAGCTGCCAAACTCCAAAAGCTTGCCAATAAATACCTCGCAGATATTCCTGCACAGAATCGAACGAGTAAAAGGGAGTATTATAGCAATTATCAGCCTCAAATCAAGACTATCAAAAAACCAATCTCCCAAGCTCATGTCGCATTGGGTAGTCCCTCCTACGGACTCTTGGATGATAAACGAATTTCATTTTTCCTCCTGATCAATATTCTGGGTGGCCCAAGTATGAACTCTCGACTTAACATGGCTCTGAGAGAAAAGCATGGCTTAGTATATGGAATAGAAGCGAGTTATTCTCCTTTCTTCGAAATAGGACAACTAGGCATTTACTATGCAACTGACCCCAAGAATCTAAAAAAATGTCAGCGCCTGATAAAGAAGGAGTTTGATATTCTGAAGAAAAAACCAATGGGCAATGTCCAGCTACATAAGGCCAAGCAGCAACTCAAAGGTCAACTCGCTATGTCGGAAGAAAACAACAATTCTATGATGCTCATGATGGCCAAAACAATGCTAGATCTGAATCGAGTACCGGACATCAATGAGCTTTTTAAGAAAATTGATGAAACCACCGCCGAGCAATTAATGGAACTGGCACGAGAAAATTTCGTCATAGAGAACATGAGCCAACTTACCTACCTACCAGAATAATCTCGCTGATCAAAATCTAGTAATTTCGCAAAATGGATTTCCTACCTCAGTCGCTCTCAAAATACATAGAGGATCATTCTGAAAAAGAGAGTGAACTACTCAGTAAGATCAATAGAGAGACACATCTCCAAGTACTCAAGCCAAGAATGCTCTCAGGGCATTTGCAGGGGCGCGTATTGTCCATGCTGTCACACATGATATCTCCAAAATACGTCTTAGAAATAGGGACTTATACTGGTTATTCGGCACTGTGTATTGCCGAAGGGTTGGCCAAAGATGGCAAATTGGTAACTATAGAAGTGAATGAAGAAATGAAGCCAATAGTCCAAGGTTATTTCGATGCTTCTGATTTCTCTGCCAATATTGAATTTAAGCTTGGCAAAGCACAAGAAATTATCCCTCAATTGAGTTATCAATGGGATCTGATTTTTATCGATGCTGACAAGGAATCTTATTCGAAGTATTTTGAATTGACACTTCCGCAAATGCGAAAAGGAGGATTCATGATCATAGACAATGTGCTCTGGAGCGGTAAAGTAGCTGAGAATGACAAGAAGGATAAAGCCACAGAATCTATTAGAGTTTTCAATAAAATGGTAAGCAATCATCCAAGTGTTAAGCATGTACTTTTCCCTATTAGAGATGGATTAATGATTCTTAGAAAACTATGAGAACAGCATTAATAGCTTTCTTTTTTAGTTTTTCTCTGACCATGTGGGCTAGCCCAGTCCCTCAGGTGCCGTCTACTATCGAAATTGCTGGGGTAAAGCTAAAGCTCACAAATGAAGCACAAAGAGAAATTCAGAATGACGTAAATGCCCTCAGAGCCAGTGATAAGTATTTTCAGATCAAGCTGGATCGGGTGAATCTCTATTTCCCCATTATAGAGCGAGTGCTCAGAGAAGAAGGTGTCCCTGAAGTTCTAAAATATCTTGCAGTGCAGGAAAGTGCACTAATCTCAGATGCCGTTTCATCGGCAGATGCAGTTGGATACTGGCAGTTCAAAGACTTCACAGCACGCGAAGTGGGAATGCGAGTAGATTCGAAAGTCGATGAACGTAAAAATATTGTGTCTGCCACTAAAGGTGCTGCCAAGTACTTCAAAATGAACAATTTCTACTTTAAGAATTGGATCTACAGCATCAGTGCTTATCAAGCAGGGCGAGGTGGTGCGAGCAAATATGTAGAAAAGGAGAACTTCGGATCAGACAAACTGACCATTACCAAAAAAACGCACTGGTATGTACTGCGGTTTATTGCTCATGTCATAGCATTCCAAGATGAAGTAGGTGGAGGGCACAGTAAAGGACTGAAACTTGGTGAGTACACCAAAGGAGAAGGTAAAAGTCTGGAACAAATTGCCAACGATCAAAAGCTGGATGTTAACCTAGTAAAAGATTACAATAAATGGCTCCAGCACGGGCGCATCCCTGATGACAGGGTTTACACAGTTATCCTTCCTACTACAGGAAAACTAACTAAAGAAAAAGCTGAAAGGGTGGACGAAAGACCACTAACAAGAACCATCGAGAGTCCCGAAGAAGATGTCTACCCAGATGATTTGGGTGTAACCAAGGAACTCAAGACTATTTTCATTAGACTAAATGGCTTATCGGCTGTAATGGCTGGTAAAGAAGATAACGTGGTGAAACTGGCATTGAAAGCAGGAATAAGTAGTTCTCAATTGATCAAATACAACGACCTAAAACCTACCCAAACCATAGAAACTGGCGAAATATACTATACCAAAAGCAAACGAAGCAGATCGGCAGTGAGATTTCATACGGCTCAGTATGGCGAAACACTCTGGAGCATCTCTCAGAAGTATGGAATTAAAATCAACAGCCTTGCTCGAAAAAACCGAATGCCTGCAACAGAAAAAGTAAAACCAGGAAGAGTCCTCTGGCTTGGAAAAACGCGTCCAAAAAATACAAATATTGAATACCGAAAGGTGGCCCAACCAGCCAGCAAACAACCAGTGAAAGCCAAGCCACCGGTGGTAACGAGCGTTAAAAAAGAAACACCTGAAATAAAGGAAACAAAGCCAGTCATAAAAGAAGAGCCCAAACCCGTTATCAAACCTATCCCGCAGAAAGAAGTAGAAGTAGCGCCAGTTGATCTCCCTAAGTTTGAAGACATCAGCACCTCTACTGTTGAACATATAGTAGAAGCCGGAGAATCTCTTTGGGCTATTGCTCAAAAGTATGGAATTGAATTGAATCAACTAAGAGCAATCAATGACCTTACTGCTGAGTCAGTT
The DNA here is from genome assembly GCA_964351885.1 of uncultured Marinoscillum sp. Classification (GTDB taxonomy): domain Bacteria; phylum Bacteroidota; class Bacteroidia; order Cytophagales; family Cyclobacteriaceae; genus Marinoscillum. The sequence goes on along the minus strand of CAYGPP010000183.1, from coordinate 629 downwards.
TTAAGTATTGGTCAGACACTACTGACGAACACCCTGAATAATCAGACGGAAGAGGATGAGGAACGTTTTGAGGACGAAAACCCAACAACCACTTCATTTCACGAAGTACAGCCAGGTGAGTCGCTCTGGGCGATATCAAAAAAATATGACATCACGGTTGATGAGTTACAAGCATGGAACGGGTTAAAGAGAGAATCAACGATTAATCCAGGACAAAAACTGCTACTGCAAGTGGAGATAGATCAATATCAGAAACCTGAAAAATTCGAGTTATATACCGTCAAAGCTGGTGATAGTCTCTACAAGATCAGTAAGGATTTTGATGTCACTATAGATGAGATTATGCTCTGGAATGACATGACATCTCAGACGCTATCAGTCAGTCAAATCATCAAAATAAAGCGTCAGTAACAACCAACTATTTAGGATCAACCCAAAATCTGGCTACTCAGGCACTGACCAGATCCAAACTAAGAGGCTTCTGAAGGAATGTCCTAGCATTGAGTTGGAGGACATCATCCTTATACGCTACATTTCAAGAAAAAGCGATCACAATCGGCAAAACAAGACGGAGACGCAGAAAATCCAAACCAATCAAATCTCGCAACTCAAAATTCAAAACTAAGACA
>CAYGPP010000182.1:0-6103 GCA_964351885.1 uncultured Marinoscillum sp. | reverse complement strand
TGAGTGATGTTCTTCATTTTGAGCATTCGCAAAAGCAACTCAGAGATTTCTACAGAAGTGGTACCGACTAGTACAGGTCTGCCTGCAGATTTCAGTTCTTCAATTTCCTCTGCAACGGCACTAAATTTCTCACGAATGGATTTGTAAACCTTATCCTCACGATCATCACGTTGAATAGGTCTATTGGTTGGAATGACGATTACATCGAGCTTATAGATATCCCAAAGTTCACCTGCTTCAGTTTCCGCTGTACCAGTCATCCCTGCAAGTTTGTGATACATTCGGAAGTAATTCTGTAACGTAATAGTCGCGTAAGTCTGTGTCGCGTCTTCTACCTTCACATTTTCCTTTGCCTCGATGGCTTGATGCAAACCATCTGAATACCTTCGGCCGTCCATTACACGACCAGTTTGCTCATCTACGATTTTCACCTTATCATCCACTACGATATATTCAGTGTCCTTCTCGTACATGCAGTATGCTCGTAAGAGTTGGTTGATACTGTGAATTCGCTGTGCCTTTATGCTATAATCTTGAATGACCTCTTCTTTTTGTTGAAGCTTTTCGCTTTCTTCAATGTCGGTTTGCGCTTCGAGTTTAGCTACTACTGCCCCAATATCCGGAAGTATAAAGAAGGTCGGATCATCTCCAGAACCTGTGATCAAGTCGATCCCTTTTTCTGTAAGGTCAATGCTATTATGCTTCTCATCTATAGTGAAGTAAAGCGGTTCATCCGCTTCAGGCATTAACTTTTGATTATCCTGTAGATAATAATTTTCTGCTTTTTGAAGAATTGCTCTGATTCCAGTTTCGCTTAAAAACTTTATCAAAGGCTTGTGTTTTGGAAGACCTCTAAAAGCTCTAAATAGGGGAGTGCCAGCCTCTGATTCCTTGCCTTCTTTAATTAATCGTTTTGCCTCATTGAAAAACTCCGCGACTTGCTTTTTCTGAGCCTCTACCAGCTGATTGATACGTGGTTTTAGTTCATAAAACTCATGCTCATCTCCTTTTGGTATTGGTCCAGAAATAATCAAAGGCGTTCTAGCTTCATCAATCAATACTGAATCCACCTCATCCACCATGGCGTAATGGTGCTTCCCTTGAACCAGTTCTTCGGGCGAACGTGCCATGTTATCTCTTAGATAATCGAAACCAAATTCGTTGTTAGTACCATAGATGATATCAGCCTTGTATGCTTCTCGTCTTTCTGGGGAATTAGGTTGATAATTGTCAATACACGCCACTTTCAACCCATGAAACTGAAAGATTGGAGCATTCCACTCGGCATCACGTTTGGCCAGATAATCATTTACAGTTACCACGTGCACACCTCTTCCTGATAAGGCATTGAGGTAGGCTGGCAATGTCGCAACAAGCGTTTTTCCCTCCCCAGTTGCCATCTCTGCTATTTTACCCTGATGAAGTACAATTCCCCCAATCAATTGAACATCATAATGGATCATATTCCACTCTACCATCGTCCCGTGAGCATTCCAGCTATTTGCCCATGTAGCCGTATCACCAGATATTTTTATATGTTCTTTTTTGCTTGCAAGCTCACGATCCATCATTGTGGCTGAGACTACTAGTTGCTTATTCTCGGTGAGTCGTCTGGCTGTTTCTTTCACCACAGCGAACGCCTGGGGTAATATTTCCATCAGGACATCTTCAAGGGAGTCATCGCGCTTAGATTCCAAAGCATCGATTTGCTCAAATATCTGCTCCTTATCTAGAATATCAATCGACTCGTCGGTTTCTACTTTGTCGTGGAGCGTTTTTAATTCATCATCGACACTTTTGAGCTTTTCAGCAATAAACTCTTTAAACTCGGTCGTTTTACCTCTTACTTCATCATCAGATAACGCACTCAATTTTTCAAATTCTGAGTTGATCTTTGCGATATAAGGTGTCACTTCCTTTACGTCCTTGTCTGCTTTGGTTCCGAATAATTTGGTTAACCCTTTAGTGACTAAATCTAACATGTATATAAATTCTTAATGTAAGTCAAATGTTCTTTTGGAAGTATCTATAATGACACTTCCACAGTGCCTTCAAAAACTTTCTTGGCTGGCCCTGCAAGGTAAATATTTTCAAAAGATTGATCGTCAGTTACTGTGTAGGAAACGGTCAGATTTCCACCTTTAGTTTCTATCGATACCGGACTTTCATAATTCAATAGACTGGCGACTAAAGCACATGCTGTCACCCCTGTACCGCAAGAAAGCGTTTCATCCTCCACGCCCCTTTCGTAAGTTCTTACTTTGATGACGCCTGAAGTTTTTTCAATAAAATTGACATTGGTTCCCGCTGGCGAGTAATGAGCGCTTTCTCTGATTTCTCTACCTATTTTGATTATGTCCGTTTCATTTACATTCTCTACCAATTGAATATGATGTGGTGATCCTGTATTGATGAACCAATCTTTAAAATGAGAGGTGATGCTACCTACATCATATAGGTGGAAATGGATGATATCTCCTTCGATAAATGCATCATGAATGCCATCGGTAGTTTCAAATTCGGTTTGATCACCAATGATTCCCAAAGCTTTTGCAAAGGCGATGGCACATCGACTACCGTTTCCACACAGACTCTTGCTTCCATCGGGATTGAAATAGATCATATTGAAATCTACTCGTGAATGATTTTGGATGAGAATAACCCCATCAGCACCTATTCCCATTTTTCGATCACAAAGATGTGCGATCAGTTTTTTGTTCGTTGTGGGGAATGTCTCAGAGCGATCATCGATCATCACAAAGTCATTTCCCGTTCCTTGATATTTATGAAAGGCTATTTTCATTTATTTATTAAAAGACAAAAATCATACGTTTCGTAGATCTAGGTGAAAATAAGTCAATTATATGCCAAATAGTCAGGATAATATGACTGGCTTAAAACACAAAAGCCAACTTTATATGATAAAGTTGGCTTTTGTTATTTTGTGTAAGGTTATTACAACTTTTCTTTGATTCTAGCTGCTTTTCCTTTTCTTCCTCTCAAGTAGAAAAGTCTAGCTCTTCTTACTTTACCTTTTCTGACCAACTCGATTTTATCGATGTTTGGAGATAGGAGTGGAAATATTCTTTCAACGGCGATACCGCTTGATACTTTTCTTACAGTGAACGTTTCACCATTAGAATTTACATTTCTTATTTGAAGAACAGTTCCTTGGAACTGCTGAATACGCTCTTTTTCGCCTTCCTTAATCTTGTAGTGAACGTTTATAGTATCACCAGCACCAAATGCAGGAACATTAGTTAGCGCCGCTCTACTTTCTTCTTCTATAAATTTAATTAACTCGCTCATAATAATAGTCTATTGAGTGTTTCTCAAAAAGGAGTGCAAATATAGATAATTTATTAAGAATTGAGAATGTGGAAGAAATTAATATTGAATAATGTTTCCACTTCTGGATCCGCTTATTTAGCGATTAAATAAGTTCGTTTTTAGAAGCATATTGTACGGCTTGAGAACTGTTACTGACATTCAATTTTTTGAGAATATTTTTACGATGGGTTTTAACAGTGTGATCTGAGATAAAGAGTTTTTCAGCCATGTCGGTACTTGTCATTCCTTCCGCCATCAATCTTATTACATCGATTTCTCGATCACTTAATTTGTATTGTGTGACCTCATCTTCCTCTGATACGAATGTTCCTATTCTGTCATAGTATTGACTGCCACCCATTACTCTTAGTACTGCATCTATAAGTTCTTTTCCAGTATTATTTTTTAATAGGCACCCATCAATATTGAGCTTTACGATTTCTTCTACGAAGGATTTTTGAGCATACATTGTGAGTATGATGATTTTTACCTTTGGCCAGTCTTTTTTGAGAATTCGAGCACAAGATATTCCATCCATTACGGGCATGTTGATATCTAGGATGACAATATCTACCTCGTTGTTCTTTACGAATCGGATAACTTCTTCTCCATTAGCCACAGTGCCAATTACCGAAATTTCCTCATCGGCGCTTAACACTTCCTTTAGCCCCTCCATGACAATCGCGTGATCATCTGCCAATAATGTTTTGATATTTCTCATGATAATGTAAGTTCTATGATGGTGGTGGTTCCCTTATTTTTTTGACTGTCAATGGTAAGCTGACCGCCGATTCGTTCGACTCGTGACTCGAGATTTTTCATGCCCAATCCATTCTCTCTAACCCCAGGCGTTGTATTGAATCCTACACCATTGTCTTCAAAGATCAGATTGAGGTGATCTTTGACTTGCGTGAGTTCTATATTTATCTTTGATGCGTGGGCATGCTTGAGCGTATTGTTGGTGAGTTCTTGTAGGATTCGGTAAAGATTGAGGCTCACTTCGCTATCTAGTTTTTGGTCTAGCTGCACATGGCTCGTAACCTTGATATTGTTGGACTCATTCACAGCATCTACTAGCTCTTGTATCGCTGTGGCCAATCCAAAATGCTTAAGTACGCCAGAGTGTAGGCTGTGTGAGATTTTGCGGGTGGCCTCATTGGCTATTCGGGCCACTTCACTAATCTTTTCCGCTAGTTTTTTCTGATCCTCAGGGTCGGTTTTTTTCTGAAGGGAGTCTGAAAACATATTCAGTGTCACGAGTATGCTTCCAAGGTTGTCATGGAGCTCTTCGGCAATTCGTTTGTGGGCTTTCTCTTGTCCTGCCAGCATGGCATAGGCAGATTTGAGTTCTTGTTGTTTGAGGAGGTCTTCTATTTTCTGAAATTCGAGTTGCTTTTTGATCAGCTTGCGCTGATAGAGATAGATAAACATGACAATAGCTACTGTCAAAAGAAGCATGCTACTTGTGCCCAGTATTAAGATCATTTCCGTATTTAGCTGATTGCCCTGGCTTTCCATAATCCAATAGCGAATAAAACGTTCTTAAGAATGTTAGCGATGTTGTGAAATGCCCAAATACCTGTTCCACCACCATCATCTTGATGAATAACATTAAAAAGAAGCCAAGAAAAGAGGCTTCCAGTGAAATATGTCATAATTCCAATGACAAACCAGAAAGGCGGAGCCTGATCGATGTGAGAATATTCTTGTGTCTGAAACAGGATGTAAAGCCCAAAAAGACAATAACCCATGATTATAATTCCTTCGACCCCAATCAAGCCTGAATTAATCTGATTAAAACCAGAAACAAGGATAAGATCAATAGTATACATTACTGAAAGTGTGAGAAAGATCAAAGAATGTTTTTTACTCTTTAAAAAGTGAGTAAAAAACATTCCAAGAATAATCATCTCTAACACATGGTACAAATGGATCACCCAATAGTTGATATGATACCAGACCGCCCATGCATATGACAATAGATCACAGCTAAATGATATGATGCATAATATAAGAATTGCTATGCCTATTTGAGATTGCCTTTTAACGCTGCTAATTCCAATTACTATTGGAATTAACACTAAAAAGACAGAGAGTATTGATAAGGTTCTAGCCATTTAAGGGCATGATTGAGGGCAGGGTAGGGTGCTATTGAAATATCCTGGAAATTCTGGAACAAGCGGAATTCCGGGATCTTTTAGGTCATGATAATTTTTACCATTAGCCAATACTGGAACCATCATGATATCTAGATGCTCTTTCCATTTCCTGGGAGGCGTCTGTTGTTTTTTAAAAGAAGTAACTAGATATATACGTACTGCATGAATTGTATCCTCTCCATTCTGCGTTCTATCGTTTATATAATCCATTCTTGAGATGTAACCTTTAAGGCTATCTAATCCAACAACAAATCCATAGTTCTGGTTATTTCGCTGACCAAGTTTTATGCCCCTACGAAGCTTGTTGAAGGCTGAGTCACGGATTATCATACCGCCTGTTTTTCTATAATCTGTACCATTTGAATTGTTGAATTCTTGGTAAATCTCAGAATCATTTAAGCTCTGAAAAATAGGGGATTCCAAAGTATTCGAAGTATCTGGCTGATTTAAAAGCCAGAAAGTCAAACTCCCCACTATAACTCCAATCATAAGAAAAATAAAATTCTTCATTTGTATAAAATTTTAGGTTGATTAAACAATTCATTTAAAGTACGGCTTTCTTACCGGTATGTCAAAGATGAGGTAGGGAGGGGGGAATGTAAATACCTAAAAAG
>CAYGPP010000181.1:0-6418 GCA_964351885.1 uncultured Marinoscillum sp. | reverse complement strand
ATCTGCAAGTGCCTCCCAATCTGACATTTCCAAAACAACTCCAAAATGAGGAACAGGTACTTCATGTCCATCTACAGCATTACTGCTATCCGATTCATTCGCTTTATCAGAAATGTGAATGACCAACTGGTGACCGTAGAAATTGAAATCCACCCAATGATCAGAGCTTCTGCCTTCTTCACAACCTATAATTTCGCGATAAAATATTCGCGTATGAGTTATTTCTTTTACAGGTATGGCTAGGTGAAATGGGGAAAGTGAAGACATGATCGTTTTATGACAAAACTACCTAAGACCTTTTAAATGGCTCCTGCCCTGCTTAAATTTCTATAAAATCTTTTATCATTTTATTTCTGGGCTTACTTACCCTACGCTGTTTTATCTCAAAGCACCAACCTATGAAATATCTAATTGTTGTTATATCGTTCCTTATCATTAGCCCAGTGACTTGTCAAGTTGAAAGCATTGGCGTTTACTATCAAAATAGCATCGATGCATATGAAGCTAAAAATTATGACGAATTTTTAGAATATAGTATTAAAGTAAATCAAATACGTCCGAACCACCCAGTACTCTCTTACAACCTAGCAGCAGCTTACTCACTAACTAATCAACTCGATTCAGCAATAGTCGCACTCAAAAGAAACTTGGGTATGAACGCTAATTTGCAATATCTAGAAGACCCAGATTTTATCAATTTAAGGGAAAGGGCTGATTTCAAGTCCCTGAAGGCGCTTGTAGAAGACCTTAATATGACAGTTGAAAATTCTCACACGACTTTGAAGTTGAGTCAAAAAGAAAACCATTTCGAATCAATAACACACGATCCTATGAGTAACTCATTTTATCTTGGGTCTGTTCGAACTCGTAAAGTATTGAAATATGAAAACGGTAGGCTAGACGAATACTTCTCCAATGAAAGACTGTTCGCAGTAATGGGTCTCGACGTAGACAAGAGAAGGAATATTTTGTGGGTATGCAGTGCTGCACTTCCGGAAATTGAAGGATATAAAGATTCACTGGAGAATATATCAACTGTATTTGCAATTGATTTGTATACTAATGAGGTAATCAAAAATTTTGTCGTTCCAAACGCTATCCTCGGTGACATTATTGTTGATAAAAGTGGGAAGGCTCTCGCTTCAGACAGTCATAAAAACCGGCTTTATCAATTTTCAACATCAGGATTTCAAGTATTGCTAAAGCTCCCAAATTACATTATTAATCTCCAAGGACTAGCTCTTAACAAGAAAACGCTTTATGTTTCTGATTACTTAAGTGGATTGTATCGAATTGATATGGTAACTCAAGACGTAGTAAAAATTAATAATAACGGATACTATTCTGACAAAGGAATAGATGGATTACTTTATCACAAGGGTAATTTGATCGCTTTTCAAATTGGCACCAATCCAAGAAGAACTTTTGGAATCCTTGTTGAAAAAGACAGAGTCAAAGGTGCGAAATTGATTGATCAAAATTTGCCTCTTAAGGGAGAGGCTACACAAGGTGTTATTGTTAATAATGAATTAGTATTTATTGGAAACAGCGCCTGGAACGCATATGAAAAAGGAACCTACAATTCTGATCTTGCTGAAGATCTCAATATCAGAAAAATGGAATTAGTCAACTTCTTGATAGAGTAGCTCCTTATTCATAAAATCATAAAGAGTCAATCTTCTTAGATCGAAATAAGCCGACCAAAATGATCTTAGTGCAGTAATGTAACCACGCTTTGCAGTATCCTTCTCAGTAAGTGCAATGTTCAAGTTGGTAATATCTATCTTCCCTATTAGATACCTATTTTGAGCCACGTCGTAACGTTCTTGTGCTACCTCATCAGATTTCTTTGTAATCTCCACTTGTGATCTTAGTACCTCAAACTGACTCACTAACGTAATAATCTCTTGTTCGAAATTCTGAACCTCTTGTGCCAATATGTATTGGGTTAATTCCTGATTAGCTAGGGCGGTTTGAACTCTAGCTTTAGATCTTCCCCAATCCACTATAGGCACACTCAATGTGAGATTAACTCGCTGTTGGTTGTTTGGGTCTTGATAGGTCTCAGGTATGTCTGCTGCCGCATTATTAAGTCCGAAAGACGCAATGAGATTTGTCTGAACTCGCTGAGCGCGTGCCTCTGCCACATCTCTATTGGCTTCCGCTCTCCTTCTCTCGAACTCAATGTAATCTGCCCTGTTTTGTTTTGCATATCCTAAGGCTGCATCAAGCTGAATATCGAACTCTGGCATTTCTTGTGGAAGAATGAGCTCTATCGACTCATTATCATTATTCTGGAGTCCAATAAAAGATCGCAATCCAAGCCGAGCCGTCTGCAAGTCAAGATTAGCTTGTGCCACCGCCTGTTTTGATCTAAGCAGCTGCAATTCGACTTGCAGAAGTTTGTCCTTCGAGGTAGTACCTATATTATATCTCCCTTGTTCAATATTATAAATTGTATCATTGTTTGCAAGGTTAAATTCTGAAATCTGAAGGTTAATCTGACCATCCAAATAATTGAAATACCTTCTAGTGGCCTCTTGGGAAATGGATTCCATTTCCTCTACAAATGATCTTTTGGACTCTTCATATCGTAATGGCTCAGTTCGCTTTTGCCATTTAAGATCATTAAATCCAAAGATTGGCTGGATAATCCTAAGATTGAATAAGGTCGTATTATATATCGGATTGATCACGTTAGCCCCAGCGTTCAAATCATTGAATTGGTTCAAACTACTGTTGACACTAATCTCACCCCCAGTAAGGGCAATTGGTTGGATCAGTCCAAGATTCAGGCTTGAAGAAATCTGTTCTCTACTTCTATACGCAAAACTCCCATCATCCTGAGAAACCTGAAAAAAGTCACGATTGTAGCCCGGCAGATTTCCAGTCAAATTGAGTGAGGGATTATAGTCAGATTTAAAACTTCTGTACCTCCAGTAGAAATTCTTTTTCCTCGTTTCAGCTGCTTTGGCAGATGGTGATTGCTCTTGTGCAAGCTTTATGACCTCAACCAGTGAGAGTTTGGTTTGACCAACGCTTTTCCATGACAACCCTACAAACAATAATAAAAGGCATATTGATTTATTCATATCTAAGAGATTCTATAGGGTTTTGGTTGGCAGCTCTTCGCGCCGGTGCTATTCCGAAAACAAGACCAACTATGGCAGCTACTCCGAAGGATAATGCTATAGATGAGAAGGTAACCACAGTTGGTATATTGGCAAACGTACTTACCAGTACTGCTATTGACACTCCCAAAATTACCCCTATCAAACCTCCAGTTACACTGATCATCATTGCCTCAAATAAGAATTGATTGATGATATCAAATTTCTTAGCACCAAGAGAAAGTCTTAATCCGATTTCCTTGATTCGCTCCAATACCGAGGCAAGCATGATATTCATGATACCTATACCACCTACCAACAGCGAAATTCCAGCAATCGCGCCGAGTACGTAATTAAAAATGTCATTGGTTCGCTGCTGTTGCTTGAGTAACAGTTCTGGGATCTCTATTTCAAAATCCACAACGTCATAATGCTTCCTACTGAGCATCCTGCTAATTACATCCGCTGTGGCAGACATTTTATCAGTTTCATTTACCTGAACCACGATTCTATCCAGTTGATGATAGTTAATACTTGCCTCACTTTTACCTTCATCAGAGTCTCCTCCCATCATGAACATAAATCCAGAGCTCCCAGAGTTAGCGGCTCTCAACATATCTTGAGTGATAAGCGCCCTATTTTCATAACGGATCAGCATGGTTTGAAGTGGTATATACACATCCATGTTATAATCTCTTATTCCAAGATTACTTTGGCTACTCTTAGATATGCTGCGTTCTTGCAATATTCCAATCACTTTTAGCCAATTATTCCCACATTTGATATACTTGCCCAGAGGATCCTCTGTAGGAAAAAATTTAGCCTTAATAGACTTCCCAATGATACAAACCGGCTCACCGTTAAGCATATGCTGCTCTTGAAACATCTTCCCTCTCGCAAGGCTAAAATTAAATATCCCAAAATAACTCGGCTCAACCCCTACTAGCTTTGCAGTACGGCGGATTCCGTTGTTTATCAAATAAGTATCTAGAATTATTTCGGAGCTGATGTCCGCCACACCTGGGATAATATTCTTAATATTCTCAACATCCAATGAAGTAAGACCAGGTGAAAATTTTTGTTTCTCTTCATTTTCAGAATCCTCTGTCAAATTCTCTTCACTTTGGGCAGCGATAGGCCGAATAACTATGTTGTTGACTCCCACTAACTTGATCTGCTCTAGGATCTCTTGCTGAGCCCCATTGCCAATAGCAAGCATTGCTATTACAGCAGCTACGCCAAATATGATTCCTAGTGCGGTCAAGATCGACCTGACCCTATTCGCTAACACAGCCTCAGAGGCTATGTATAAGTTCATTAATATTTTTTGATTCATGGTATGGAATTAAGCCCCAGGTCTTTTCTTAAAACCTTGCGGTCTTCCAGCAGGCGCTTTCTCTTCTACCGGTTCCTCTATGGTCTTATTTCGCGTGCCATTTAGTTCATCCAAAAGTGCAATCTGAGAATCATCTTCCTCTGGAATCGAAAGATAAACCTTATCGGCAGTTTCCAGCCCGAGTAAAATCTGGGCATTGTTTGCGTTGGTCTCACCTACTTGCACCTCTTGCTTACTGTAGGATAAACCATCTTTCTTGTAGACATAGGTAATACTATCGAGGTGATTGTGCAAACACTCCAGCGGTACAAAAATCGCCTCCTCTATTACACTGGTGAACACTTTATTGCTAGTTGTCATACCCGGTCTGAGTTCTGAATCAATCTTATCGATCGCCACAGTTACTTGAAAAACCTTTGCATCTGAGTTAGGTCTTTGCTCACCTACGTTAGCCACTCGGGCTACTACACCAGTCAATCTTTTATCCGGAAATGCATCTAAACCAACTTCTACTTTCTGTCCCTTACTAATTCGTCTGATGTCTACCTCGTTCACATACGTAACAGAGTTCATTGAAGATAAATCTGGTAGGGTAGCTACTACAGGATCCCAAGCACTAATCTGGCTTCCTTCCTTAAGCTGTTTACCGTCCCAACCCTTTCGGTAAATCAGCATTCCATCTTCGGGAGCTGTGATTACAAAATTTTGTTGAAGCTGCATCATACCCTCCAGTTCGAGCCTTTGCTTCGTACGAGTAAGAGCAACCTCTTGCATTTTCGCTACATTTTGTTGTCTCTTTATCTCATAGTTTTCTTGGGCTTGATCAAAGGCACGTTGGGCTTTGTCCAAATTAATTTCTGCTTGTTTAATAGTTGCAGGTGGCTCAAATTGTGACTGTTCTAAAATCAATCGCTTTTCAACTACACCATATTTAAGATTAATCAATTCATCACGAGACTGACGCATCTGCAGTGTAGTATCCAGCTGAGTTTGAATGAACCGAGACTCTTTTTGCTCCATCTCAAGCTGCGCATCCTTTACCTTGGTAGTGAGCTCTGAAGGATCAAGCCTAGCGACATACTGGCCTTTCTTTACGTATGTTCCCTCATCTATTATATCTTGTATGTTGACGTTATATATTCTGTAATTTCTCAGGCCAGTTGGCCCCATGATCTCCGTGGAATTCTGAGCTTCTAGTTCACCCGTAGTATTGACATCTACCACAAACTCACCTGAATCAACGGACACCAAGATACTGGTCTCACTTGCCCCTCCTGAGCCACTAAAAGCGTAAATTAGAATTATAAGAAGCACTGACGCTCCGGCAATTGCGAGAAATCGCTTTTTCTTCAGCATTGAGTATTTGGGTTAGGAATTTATACTTGTAAAGTTAAACTCCTCCACCCTGTAATTGTTGCCTCACAAATCAGTTTAATACCAATGATCAAAAAAGCGATAATGAAATCACTGCAAAAGTAGTTTGTCCTTTCTTCTGGCAAGAGAAATTAAAACAAGTTAATTTTTACCGAGACACTAAAAGTTTCTCCAGGAGCTAACTTTCTCAATCCATCCCTATTATTAAATGCATTTACATTACAGGTCATAGGCTCAATCGCCACCGACTCTCCTCCCTCAGGCGTAAATACCTGAAGGTAATCAAATCCCTCGCTACATTTAAATCTTAGGGTTGGTCCACTTTTAAGTTCGAGCTGGTAATTGAGATCTCCTTTTAGCTGGAATGCATGATCAAGTTCTGTATTCGCCAAGTCAAAATTAAGTTTTTCAACGCTAGTACGTTTGCCCGTTGGTAAAGATCTTGGTGGAACTAACTCAATCACATCTGCTTCCCCAGAACTAAATACAGTATTGGATATTGGAAACTCATCAAATTGAAAGTATGGATGCCATCCAATTCCAAAAGGCATATTCCTTTGACTTGTATTCTTAACTGTGAAAATGGTATTGAGTCCCT
>CAYGPP010000180.1:0-6493 GCA_964351885.1 uncultured Marinoscillum sp. | reverse complement strand
GCCTATAATCTTGCCAATGGTGCTGCTCCTGGTGCTGTTCCTTCATATGTTGAAAATCAAGATATCAAATGGGAGACATCTGAGCAATTGGATATTGGGTTAGAAACGGGATTCTTTGATGATAGATTGACTGCTACTTTCGATTATTATAAAAAGACAACCAAAGATTTGTTGCAAGAAGAAATAGGTCTATCAAGTATTGGTGTGCCGTTGAGTTTTGCAAACATTGGGATAATGGAAAATGAAGGGATCGAGTTTTCAATAAATTGGAGAAACGAAGTAAACGACTTTAAGTATTCGATTGGCTTTAATGCTGCGAAGAATAATAATACCATGATAGAGGTGGCGAATGAAGCCGGCTTTATTCAGGGTGCAAGTTGGGCGCTAGCTGGAGAAGTAACCAGAACGATAGAAGGCCTACCAGTAACCAGTTTCTTTGGTTTTAAAACAGATGGAATTTTCCAGTCTGATGCTGAAGTATTTGCTCATATAAGCTCATCAGGAGATCCAATACAGCCAAATGCTAAGCCTGGAGATATTCGATATGTAGATACAGATGGAGATGGATCAATTACTGATGCAGATAGAACTGCCCTTGGCAGTCCGATACCAGATTGGACATTTGGGTCTACTTTGTCTTTTGATTACAAAAACTTTGACTTTTCAGCGCTTTTAGTAGGGCAAGCAGGAAATGAAATATTTAACGGGATCAATCGACCAGATATTAGGACATCTAATAAGCAAACTTACATTTTGGATAGATGGACGGCTGAGAACCCAAGCAATTCCGTACCTAGATTCACGGCAACTGATGCGAACGAGAATTACACTAGAGCCAATGATCTGCTCAATATTCAGAATGGTTCATTTATGAGAATAAGGAATATGCAGATTGGCTATAACCTTCCATCTAATGTTTTGGAAAAATTTAAATGTGCCAATTGGAGGGTTTATGTCTCAGCCGAGAATATTTTTACTTTCACGAAATATGAAGGACCAGATCCTGAGGTAGGTGCACCGGTAGATTTTGGTGGGTCTGGAGTATCAAGTGTGAGAGACATGGGAATTGATAGAGGGATCTATCCTCAAGCAAGGACTTTTCGAATTGGAACTTCTGTTACGTTTTAATTGATAAAAAAACAACGATGAAAAAAATTATAATATTATTCATTCTAACTGGGATATTTTCCGCTTGCGGAGAAGAATTCCTAGAGACTTCACCTAAAGGAACATTGTTATCCTCTGTTTATTTCAAGACGGAAGATCAGGTGACAGAATCACTGATTGCGACTTATGATGTTTTAGGACATCAGAAAGGGTACGGCCTTTCATGGTCTGACTATTTGGTAATGGTAGAGACTATGTCCGATGATGCCTTTGCAGGAGGACAAGATGCTGGTGATGGAGCTGAGGCAGACGAGTTCAATACATTTAGTATATCAAGTGCAAATGCTAAATCACAGTCTATCTGGAAGAGAAACTACTATGGTATCTACAGGGCGAATTTCACGATCAAAAATGCAGAGGCTCTTGAGAATACCACAGAAGAATTCAAGGCTGGTATCATAGCTGAGTGTAAATTTTTGAGAGCCTATTTCTACTTCGAGCAAGTAAGATTTTTCGAGAATGTTGTTCTGACACTAGAACCTCAGAGTCCATCCGAGGCGAATGTGCCGCAGGTCAGCCCTGGGATAGTTTATAATCAAATCGCAGCGGACCTGGTTGATGCTATTGCAGTATTGCCAGAGTCACCTGTTACAGGGGGTAGAGCAACCAAGTGGGCAGCTAAAGCGCTATTGGGACGCGTGTATTTATTTGAGAATGGCGTATACGGAGCTGGTCTCAGTGCGAACGGCACAGCTATAGATAATGCTTATGTACTTGCAGAGTTAGAGGACATAATTGCCAATAGCGGTCACGCTTTGTTAACTGATTACGCATCAGTCTTCACAGAGGCTGAAGAGTTTGGTGTAGAAAGTGTATTTGAAGTATCCTATGCTGGAGAACCAGTTCAAGGAGATTGGGGTTCTGAACAATATGTAGAGGGAAATCTGGGTGCTCAAATGATGGGTCCTCGAATTGCAGGATCAACCATTTTTTATAGAGGTTGGGCATTTGCAATTCCTTCTCATAAACTTTATCTCGCTATGAATGGTGATCCTCGCCAGAGTCTGACTATTATGACCCAAGCAGATTTATTGGCTGAAACTGGTACTTCCTTGAATCGCGCTTCTTATCAATACACTGGATATTACAATGCGAAGTATACTACTCGATTTGCAGATAGAGGTACTGTTGGAACACCTGAGTTACATAATAAAACTAACTACAGAGCAATTCGATTTGCAGATGTCTTATTGATGGCCGCAGAATTGGGTAACAATGTGGCTCATATCAATACGGTCAGAGATAGAGTCGGATTGGCGCCAATAGCCGTATACTCTGAAGATGCGTTGTTCAATGAAAGAAGAATGGAACTTTCTGGTGAAGGACATAGATATTATGATCTCATGAGAAGGGGACAACTGGCAGCAGAAATAACTCAAAGTGGTATTATCGGACCTAATTATACGGGTCCGGCAGAGGCATATAGTGTGACTTATGATCCTGCAACAAGAGGGTTTATTCCAATTCCTCAGACAGAGATCGATTTGTCAAATGGTGTTTTGGTACAAAATGAGGGCTATTAATTAGCTTAATGATACCACCAATTGAACATTGAGTCAATTGGTGGTATTCTTTTTTGTCTCGAAAAATTTTGTTAACACAAGATAAGATTTACTTTTTCAAGTGGGCTGCAAAATAGTTTAACAAGAAATGTCAGATCAAGTCGATTACAGAAAGTCCAAATAAAATCGAGATATCGGAAATTTCAAATTTGCTCGATCATTAATCATTAACCATTAGACATTAAATATTGATATTTCAATTGGCTCTCGTATTAATTTGAAATGAGACTATGAAGAACATACTATTATTGTGGCTATTATTTTTTGCGACTTTGGATTCAATGGCTCAAAGCATTGTATCCGTGGAGAAGGAGCGTGGAGATTTCAAGTTGATCGTTGATGGTCAAGATTTTATTATCAATGGGATGAATTGGGATTACTTTCCAATCGGAACCAATTTCGATTACAGCATTTGGACTCAGCCAGATGAGATCATCAAGGCCGCACTCGATAATGAAATGTCGATGTTGAAGAATATAGGCGTAAATGCCGTCAGGCAATACACTGGAGTGCCTCCAAAGTGGATTCAATACATCTATGATAACTACGGTATTTATACCATGATTAATCATGCATTTGGTAGATATGGACTGACGTTAAATGGCGAATGGGTATCGGCTACTGATTATACTGACCCTATCACAAGAGACAAGCTTATCTATGAGACTAAAGAAATGGTAGAGATATACAAAGACACTCCAGGACTTTTGCTTTATCTATTAGGTAATGAGAATAACTACGGACTTTTCTGGGAAGGCGGAGAAACGGAGGATTTTCCAAACGATAAAAAACTCAAAAAGCAGATAGGTGAGAAACAGGGACGCCCCTTATACAAACTCATGAATGACGCTACTCTGGAAATGAAAACTTTGGATAGTTCACATCCGATCGCGATATGCAATGGAGATGTGGTCTACATCAAATTAATTGCCCAAGAGTGTAAAGACATAGATATCTACGGGGTGAATATGTATAGAGGGAAGTCATTTGGAAATGCCTTCAAACATGTGAAGCGGGTATTGGATATGCCAATCATGTTTACAGAGTTTGGCGCTGATGCATATAATGCCGTGACTAATCAGGAGGATCAAAAGACCCAAGCAATTTTTGCAGTGGAGAACTGGAAGGAGATTTATCAGAACGCCGCAGGTTTAGGTAAATCTGGTAATTCAATAGGTGGTTTCACTTTTCAGTTTAGCGATGGATGGTGGAAGTTTGGTCAAACTAAAAATCTTGATATACACGATAACAATGCGTCATGGGTGAATGGTGGATATTCCTCAGATTTTGTGAACGGGCAAAATAACATGAATGAAGAGTGGTTTGGCATATGTGCAAAGGGAGAGTCAGACGAGCAAGGCTTATATACCCTATATCCTAGAGCTGCGTATTTTGCATTACAAGAAGTGCATTCATTTAGCCCAATGGATGAGGAAATCAGTCATAAGGATGTAGAAACGTATTTTTCCAAGATCCAAGTATTAGAATCAGTTTTAAAAGCAAAAGAGAATAAAACAGCTATGTCGGTGGAGTAATTTCGGCCAAAATTATTTCTGTTTATAAAACAGAAGTACCTATAGTCCACTTCACAAGTATGGTATAAAATTGAATTTTTTGAAATCACTTTTTGGCATTTTTTGAGACCATCTTTTTATAAAACATCAATAAGGTATTAATGAAACCCAGTTTAGACACAAAAATTACTTCTCTAGAAACGACCCTCATTGACAATGAGATTTTTTATCGAATATCTAATGTCGATAAGATGCGTCCGTTCTTTATGAGTGTTGTAAGTAGTTCCAATCATTGGATGTTCATATCGAGCAATGGAGGCCTTACTGCTGGGCGTAAGGATGCTGAAAATGCATTATTTCCTTACTATACTGATGATAAACTGATAGAAGCTGCGGATATCACAGGGAGTAAATCAATCTTCCAGGTTGAGACGAGTGAAGGGCTCAAAGTATGGGAGCCTTTTTCTGAGAGACAGTTGGGAGTTTTCAATACCAGCCAGAACCTGTATAAGAATTTTTACGGAAATAAGTTGTTGTTTGAGGAGATCAACCATGACTTAGGCTTAACCTTTAGTTATCAATGGAATTCAAGTGACAAGTACGGTTTCGTAAGGAAGAGTGTTCTAATTAATCATTCTAAGAGCGATATTCAGGTCACCTTCCTCGATGGTATCCAAAACATTATGCCTTATGGCGTATCTCCTGATCTGCAAGGGATTAGAAGTAACCTCGTGGATGCATACAAGAAAAGCGAATTAGAGGCAGGTTTGGGACTCGGTATCTATGCTTTAAGTGCCATGATTGTTGATCGAGCGGAACCAAGTGAGGCATTGAAAGCCAATACTGTTTGGTCATTTGGACTCGACAATCCCAAATATCTGATTTGCTCTGATCAGCTTCCTGCATTCAGGAAGGGATTTTCACTATCACAGGAAGTAGATATTAAGGCGCGAAAAGGAGCATACTTTGTTTCTGAATCTGTCTCATTATCTGCAGATGAGAAAAAGGATTGGATATTAGTAGCTGATGTCAACAAGAGTGCTTCTTTCATCGCTGGTTTATCTCACGAAATTGCGAATAGCAAGGAATTGCTCCAATCGGTAAATGAGGATATTGAAGCGGGTAGCATTGAATTAATGAAGCTAGTTGCCGCTTCTGATGGATTTCAAATCACAGCTGATAAAAAGCGAACGGGTAGACATTATTCCAATACGCTCTTCAATATCATGCGGGGAGGGATCTTTGATAATAACTACGTAATTGAAAAATGGGATTTTAAGAATTATCTCAGACAAGCCAACAGGGAAATTTTTGATAGCAATGCGGATTTATTAGTGGAATTAGCGGATAAATTTTCCTTGAATGATCTAAAGAATTTGGCTGAGCGGGGTGGGAATAGTGATTTCAAGAGATTGGTTCTTGAATATTTACCATTAAAGTTTAGCAGGAGGCACGGAGATCCGAGTCGACCATGGAACAAATTTTCCATCAATACCAAGAGCGAAGTGGATGGCTCCAAAATTCTTGATTATGAGGGAAACTGGCGGGATATTTTCCAAAATTGGGAGGTACTTGGCAAATCTTATCCTGAGTTTTTGGAGAGTATGATTGTTAAGTTTTTGAATGCAAGTACATTCGATGGCTACAATCCTTACAGAGTTACCAAAGATGGTTTTGATTGGGAAGCTATTGAGGAGGACGACCCATGGTCTTACATTGGGTATTGGGGAGATCATCAGATCATTTACTTATTGAAGCTTCTAGAATCTTCAGAAGACCACCACCCAAAAAGATTGGAGCAGTTTTTCAATGAGGAATTGTTCGTATATGCCAATGTTCCTTATAAAATCAAATCTTATGAGGATCTATTGGCGAATCCAAAAGACACCATTCTATTTGATCATGCATTAGATGCGACAATTAGAAATCGTCGGGATGAAATCGGAGGAGATGGAGCACTTTTGACCGATAGTTCTAATCAAGTGCTTAAAGTCACGCTAATAGAAAAAATTTTAGCAACTACCCTAGCTAAAATGTCCAATTTCATTCCAGAAGGGGGTATTTGGATGAATACTCAGCGTCCAGAATGGAATGATGCAAATAATGCCCTCGTTGGAAATGGGGTTTCGATGGTTACGCTTAATTACCTAAGAAGATTTATGATCTTCTTCAAAACGAAATTGAGTGATTCTTCACAGAATTTTATAATTACTGAAGAACTACTGAAATATTTTGAAGATGTCAATCTAA